>CAZAYE010000118.1:0-8123 GCA_964489255.1 uncultured Enterobacteriaceae bacterium | reverse complement strand
GGCGCCTAGTGACCCGACGAGTGTTATCTCTCCCTCTAGACTTTCGCCGGGTCAGGATCTATCAGGATGGACTTCCCTGCTGTAGTCATGAGCTCGACATCGTCCGGGAAGTTGCGGCAAAAGGCAGTAAGAATCATCAGCTGCTTTTGCAGCTGGTCGGCCGCGGAGCCATCCTCATGGGGACAGAGGACCCTGAACTGTTGCTCGAAGAGCACCGTCTTGTGAAGACGACGGTGGAAGGAACAGGGCCAATCGACTCACAAGCGGCAGCCGACTTGATGCGCAAGCGTGATGCTTTTATCGCCAGGCGCATTGCAGAGACGCTAGGAGCAGGGGAGACCGGGCTCCTTTTCATCGGCGCGCTCCACCAGGTGGGGAAGCTGCTCCCCACAGATATTCAGGTGACCTACCTTTTCCCGCCTATCAGCGCCGGGGCGTAATATGCTATGCCCCATAGCTGAGCGGACAGACTCCCAGCCCATCAGTAAATAAATAGATGGGCAGGGATACCTGTTCCATCCAGAAAGGTGACTAGGTGAGGTCAACGGCTATGACCACTGAACAGAAAGACACAGCTGGCGAAGAAAAGCGACTCTCGCTCAAAGTAGCTGAAGCTTTGGGAAAGGACGTAGGCAGAGGACTGGCCCGGATGGACCCGACGGACATGGAGAAGCTGGGAGTACAGGTCGGGGAGGTCATCGAGATTCGAGGAAAACGCCGGACGGTGGCCAAAGCTATGCCCGCCTTTCGTGAAGCGCGAGGTCAGAGAATCATTCAGATGGATGGGATCATCCGTGCTAATGCTGGCGTGGGTCTGGACGAACAGATCGAGGTCACGGCGGTGACCTGCCAGCCGGCTACGCGTGTGACCCTGGCCTCAGTCGGCGGCTCCCCTTTCCTTAGTCAGAACAACGACTTGGCCTACGTCGGCAGGTTGCTAGAGGGGCTGCCGGTGGTCACGGGCGACCGAGTCCGGGCAATCCTGGTGGGTTCTCGCTCCCAAGACTTCACCGTTATCAACACGACACCCGCGAATGTTGTGATCCTCCAGCCAACCACTCTCATCCGCCTACAAGAAGGAGATAGAGACAGGAGGGGAGAGGGGCGGTCTCTGTCGCAAACCTCTGTCTCTTATGAGGATATCGGTGGGCTTGGCACGGCTGTGCAAAAGATCCGCGAAATGGTGGAACTGCCTCTGCGCTATCCACAGATTTTTGACAAGCTCGGGATTGACCCTCCCAAGGGCGTCCTACTCCACGGCCCACCGGGAACTGGCAAGACACTGCTCGCGCGAGCGGTAGCCAATGAAACCGATGCCTACTTTACTCATCTGAGTGGGCCCGAGGTCATGGGAAAATTTTATGGCGAGTCAGAGGCCAGGCTCAGGTCGGTCTTCGAGGATGCTCAACGCCACGCTCCCAGTATTCTTTTTATTGACGAGATCGATGCCATCGCCCCCAAACGCGAGGAGATGGGCGGAGAGAAACAGGTAGAAAGAAGAGTGGTAGCTCAGCTGCTCGCCCTCATGGATGGCCTGGAAGGGCGGGGGAAGGTCATTGTCATTGCCGCCACCAACCTGCCAAACCTGCTCGACCCAGCGTTGCGCCGGCCGGGTCGCTTTGACCGTGAGATCGAGATCGGCATCCCTGACGCCCGGGCCAGACTGCAGATTCTGGAGATTCACACGCGCGGCATGCCCTTGGCCGAGGATGTCCAACTCCCCCGCCTCTCCGAGGTGACCCACGGCTTTACGGGCGCCGACCTGGCAGCCTTGAGCCGGGAGGCAGCGATGACGGCCTTACGCCGCATCATGCCCCGGATCAACTTCGCCGAAGAGCTTCCCTCTGAACTGCTTTTAGATCTAAAAGTCATAATGAGCGACTTTTTCGCTGCGCTCAAAGAGGTGGAACCATCGGCCATCCGGGAGGTTTTTGTCGAGGTACCCAATGTCCGTTGGCAGGATGTGGGCGGGTTGCAGGATCTCAAACAGCAACTCACTGAAGCAGTGGAGTGGCCCCTCAAACACACCGCCCTTTTCCAGCGGGCGGGTATGCGCCCACCCAAAGGCATCCTCCTCAGTGGCCTGCCGGGAACCGGAAAGACTTTGTTGGTAAAAGCTCTGGCCTCGGAGATGGAGGTGAACTTTATTTCGATCAAAGGGCCAGAGCTGCTGTCCAAGTACGTCGGCGAGAGCGAAAGAGGAGTGCGGGAAATCTTCAAAAAGGCCAGGCAGGCTGCCCCCACCATCCTTTTCCTCGATGAAATCGATTCCCTGGCTCCAGCCCGAGGCTGGGGAGGGGATGCCCACGTGACCGAGCGGGTGGTGAGTCAGCTCCTCACGGAAATGGACGGCATTGAGGAGCTGAAGGGAGTGCTAGTGGTGGCAGCTACCAACCGCCCAGAGTTGATAGATCCAGCGGTGCGTCGGCCCGGCCGCTTCGACCTTTTCTTAGAGCTACCCCTACCAGATCCCGACTCCCGTCTAGAAATCCTACAGGTCCACACCCGTAACCGACCGGTGGAGAAAGAGTTAGACCTCTCTCAGCTCGCCGAACAGACCGAAGGGCTGACTGGCGCGGACTTAGAATCCCTTTGCAATCGTGCCACGCTGCTGGCCATCCGTGAGTTTCTGGCGGAGGAGATAGAGACAAGAGACAGAGAGGGGAAGGAGGGGGGCGGTCTCTGTCGCAAATCTCTGTCTGCTTTCGTGATCAGAGCAGAGCACTTCCAGCAGGCTTTGGCAGAGACGACTCGCCCCTGAGCATGGTTTCTTCTTTACAGTTTGAAGAGCCCTTCAAGGCGCAGAATTGGCTACGGGCCTTCCGGACGCAAATTACGGGTTTTTCATAGCGAAATTCAGTAGCGTTCCCTATGTAAAGATCGCGGGCCTTAAGCCGTTTATTTTATATGGCCGCACTACAGAAAAGGGAACGAAATTTGCCTAAGCGGAAAAAGTTCTGCTCTGTTCTGTTGCATCTGTCGCACTATACTGCCGCCAGCATGGCTGTGGCACTGGCGCTGGTGCTGACACTGCTGCTCAGATCTCCCCTGGAACCTACCCTTGCGTCGCTGTTCTTCGTCGCCATAGTGGTTAGCTCTTGGCATTACGGGCTGGGCCCCGGGCTGCTGGCGATCTTCTTGTCCGCGCTGGCGTTAGATTATTTCTTTATCCCGCCAGTTTACACTTTTTCAAGCTTCGCTCATTGGAGCAATCTCGTACAGCTCGGGGTGTTCCTGGGTGCGGCGCTCATGATCAGCTCGCTGGCTGCGGCGCACAAGCAGGCCGAGGTTGCTCTGCGCAGCGCGCATGATGAGTTAGAACGGCGCGTGCAGCAACGGACTACAGAACTGAGCAAGACCAATGAAGCGTTACAGACTGAAGTCACCAACCGTAAGCAGGTGGAGCAGGAGCGAAATATTCTCTACCAGCTGGCGCACGACCTGGCCCGTGCCTCAGATGTCAATACCATAGCCAGCCACCTCTTTGTCCGTGCCAAGAGTCTGCTGAAGGCAGACTATGGATGGTTGATGCTGGCCAACGCGAACGGCACAGAACTCATCGGCGCGGCTGCCTATGGAATGGATACGGCAGCCTTCTGCCAGGAGCGGATCGATCTGAGCCGAGAGATTGCTCCGGCCGCAGTAGCTTTTCTGCAGAAGCAGCCGGTGGTGGTGGCGGATGTGGCCCAAAACCCCCTGGTGAGTGAGAGGTTGCGGAAAGCTTACCATTTTGTGCAAAGCTCCTGTGTGGCACCCCTCCTGAAAGGCGAGCACGTGGTGGGAGCCTTTATGGTCGGCTACACTAGCCAGCGGGAAGTCACTCTTGAAGAGCTACGCCTTTTGCAGTTGCTGAGCGACGAGGCGGCCCTGGCAGTGGAACGAGCCCGGTTGGCCGACGAGGTACAGCGGAGCGAGAAACGCTTCCGCGCCCTAATCGAACAGAGCACGGATGCGATAGCCCTGCTCGCAGCTGACAGCACTCTGCTGTACGTCAGTCCCTCAGGAAGTCGCATGTTCGGTCGCTCCTGGGAGGAACGTATCGGCCGGAGTGTGTTTGAGCTAATCCATCCTGAGGACTTGCCCTCCATCAAGGACCGTTTCGCCCAGCTCGTGCGAGAGCCAGACGTGACTCTCTCTGCCCAGCTCCGTTACCAGCACCAGGATGGATCCTGGCGGTGGGTAGAGGCAGTAGGACAGAACTTACTGGCCGAGCCGAGTGTACAGGCCATCGTCGTTAATTACCGCGATATTACCGAGCGCAAACAGGCCGAAGAAGCCCTCCGTCAGAGCGAAGAACGCTACCGGCAACTAGTAGAGCTGTCTCCCCAGGGAATTTTTATCCAGTGCGAAGATAAAGTTGTTTTTGTCAACGGCACACTCGTACAACTGCTCGGCGCAGCCCACCCCGCCGAACTGATTGGCAAGCCGGTGCTGGCATTCGTACATCCAGACTCTCGGCGAGTGATGAAAGAATGCATCCAACAACTCCGAAAAGGACAAAGGACAACAAAACTTCTCGAAGAAAAGTTCGTCAGACTTGACGGGACAGTTATTGATGTCGAAATTGCAGGGAGTTTTCTCACCTATCGCGGCAAACCAGCAACGCAAGTTATCGTCCAGGACATCACCGAGCGCAAGCGCGTGGAGGCGATGCTTGCCGAACGCGCACGGTTGGCAACAATGGGGGCGGCGGTGGGTGTTGCTCTCACCCAGAGCGATTCCTTGCAGGCCATGCTGCAACGGTGCGCCGAGGCCATGGTCCAGCACCTTAATGCGACGCTCGCCCGTATTTGGATACTCAAGCAAGGGCAAAACGTGCTGGAGTTACAAGCCAGCGCGGACCTGTACACTCACCTCGACGGTGCCCATAGTCGCGTGCCCGTGGGGCAGTTCAAGATTGACCTCATCGCTCAAGAGCGCCAACCTCATCTGACGAACACCGTCATCGGCGACCCCCACGTGTATGACCAGGAGTGGGCCAAGCGGAAAAGGAGGGTGGCATTTGCTGGTTACCCCCTGTTGGTCGAAGATCGACTGGTAGGCGTCCTGGCCATGTTTACCCGTCAGCCGCTCACCGCCTTCACCCTCGAGGCGCTAGCAGCGGTAGCGGACAAGGTCGCTCTGGGCATTGAACGCAAGCAGGGGGAAGAAGCGCTGCGCAAGAGCGAAGCACGCTTCCAACTCGTGACCCGTGCTACCAATGATGCCGTATGGGAGTGGAATTTATTGACTAACGCGACATGGTGGAATGAAGGGGTACACACCCTCTTCGGCTACCCGCCAGAGGAAGTGGGAGTCAGCTTTGAGTGGTGGATTAATCACCTCCATCCACAGGATAGAGAACGGGTGATCTCTAGCATTGACGTTACACTCAGGAGCGACAGACTCACCTGGACAGATGAGTACCGCTTTCGTCGGGTTGACGGTACCTATGCCACTGTCATCGGCCGCGCGTATGTAACCCGCGACGATCGAGGAAAGCCGGTGCGCGCGGTCGGCGCGATGATGGACATCACCGCGCGCAAGCAGATGGAGGAACAACTACGAGACGCTGCTACCAAGCTGCGCGCCCTCTCGCGTCGACTGCTGGAGGTACAGGAGAACGAGCGGCGTGCGCTCGCCCGCGAACTCCACGACGAAGTGGGCCAGGTCCTCACCGGGCTGCGTCTGACGCTGGAGGCTAGCCTGCGCCTGCCGCCCGAGACCGCCCGACAGCGGGTAGAAGCAGGGTTGACGTTGGTCAAGGAATTAACCAATCAGGTGCGTCAGCTGTCCCTTGACCTACGGCCAGCGATGCTCGACGACTTGGGGCTAGCGCCAGCTCTCGAGTGGCTCTGCGAGCGGTACACGACACAGACTCAAGTCAAGATAATGTTCGAACAGCGGGGGACGATCAGACGCTTGTTGCCAGCGGTGGAAACTGCAGCCTATCGCATTGTGCAGGAAGCCCTGACCAACATCGCTCGTCATGCCAGGGTGAGCAAAGCGGTAGTCCGGCTGGAAGCGGACCAAGCGCAGCTGGCGATCGAGATCCAGGACCAAGGGCAAGGGTTTGAGCCGGACATCATCCTCACCACCAGAGCCAGTAGCGGCCTAACCGGGATGCGGGAACGGGCCATATTGCTAGGAGGGCACCTCACTGTAGAGTCAGCCCTTAACACTGGCACCCGCGTGCGGGCCACATTCCCCTTGAGTTCTCCACGCGAAGCCAGCCTCCTCACAGGAGAAGAACAATGAGTGATATCAGAATCGTGCTGGCCGATGACCACCATGTGGTGCGCCAGGGGCTACGGGCCCTGCTCGAAGCGGAGTCTGGATTTTGCGTGATCGGCGAGGCGGGGGATGGCTTAGAGGCCGTGCGCCTCGTCATAGAGCTACAGCCGGACGTGCTGGTACTCGACTTGGGCTTGCCGGGGCTGCACGGGTTGGAGGTAGGGCGGGAAGTACATAAGCAGGCGCCGCAGACCCGCATCGTCATCCTCTCCATGCACGTGAGCGAAGCCTATGTGTTGCAGGCCTTGTGCAACGGCGCGATCGGCTATGTGAGCAAGGATTGCTCTACCTCCGTGTTAGTCCAGGCTATTCGTGAGGCGGTTGCTGGCCGGCGCTATCTCTGCCCATCAGTGGCCACCCGTGCTTTTGATGCATACGTCGCACGGGCCGCTGAGGCGCCGCGGGATACTTATGAGGAACTGACTACGCGGGAGCGGGAAGTCTTGTACTTGGCAGTCGAAGGCCATACCAATGCACAGATTGCTGCACGGCTCTTTATCAGCCCCCGCACGGTGGAGACCCACCGCGCCAATCTGATGCACAAGCTAGGGTTGCGTACTCATGCGGACCTCGTCCGCTACGCTTTGCAACGGGGACTCTTGCCGACTGAGCCCTAATACAGGAGGCGGTGGAGAACGCTCTTACTCTTTGTGGGCGAATGAACATTGGTCAAACAATTCTCAAGTTCAGTAAGACTAACAGCGTCAGAATCAATAAGACCCAGCAGTATCAAGAGAAAGGGATAAAGGACCACTAAGAGTTAGGAAAGGAAGTACGTATGGCACGGCAGCGGACCACCCCTGGGCCTTCAGGCTACACCATCCTTATCGTTGACGACCAAGAGGAGGCTTTGACCTCAGCCAAGCTTCTTCTGGAGAGAGAAGGTCATCACGTGCTCACTGCAACGAGCGGAGAAGAGGCACTGGCTCTTTTTCAGCCAGGTCGGATTGAGCTCGTTATCCTTGATTACTTTATGCCTTCGATGAACGGGGAAGAGTTGGTGCAGCAAATCCGCATGATAGACGAAGACGTCCAGATTGTTCTGCAAACGGGCTATGCTGGGGAGAAGCCTCCCCGAGAGATGCTGCGTTTGCTAGACATCCAAGGGTATCACGATAAGTCAGAGGGTCCTGACCGTTTGCTGCTATGGGTCGACGTGGCACTGAAGGCAAGTACGCAACTCAAAAGAGTCCGGGCGCTTGAGCAATTGCGAATAGAACTCCTGGCCGACGACACAACGGGAAAAGACCAGTAATCTTCAAGCGAGGAGTTCCCACCCTTCTCATCTCAATCCACCTCTCTCATTCAGAGGAAGTACAGTATAGTGGATGGCGTTGCTGACCGCACCCTTCCCTCCCTATACCCGCTTGCGTCCCTCTGTAGCTACGGGTCTTCCGCACGCAAATTCCGGGTCTTCCCCAGTGAAATTCCGTGGTGTTGTGAATAGCACTTACAGTCGTGTTCGTTTACCCTATACCACCTCAATTGAGAACCGCTAGAGTTCTCAGAGTGCAAGAGAAGGACGCAAAGTTGCCAGACACGATCTCCCTTGAGCTGCACCAGAAAATTTTGGTGCATTTTCCTACGGCCCTTGCCCTGCTCGACGAACAGGGCCGCGTCTTTTTTGCCAATAACAGTTTTGTCTCTTTTTGTGGCGTTCCTCGGAACGTGGTGCACGACAGGAAAGTTGGAGAGGTTCTCCCCCTGCCCGGTTTACAAAACCTATTCACTGCCTGCCAGGAGCAACCGCGCATCTGCCAGGGAGAATTTCCCTTAACCACAACGCCCGAAGGGAAGGTCTCGATGGTCAAAGTTACCCTCACCGCCCTCCCCGGCCTCCCTACTACACA
>CAZAYE010000117.1:6788-8145 GCA_964489255.1 uncultured Enterobacteriaceae bacterium | reverse complement strand
CGAGATCATGCCTAGTCTCGTGGGCTCGGAGATGTGTATAAGAGACAGCTCCCACATCTCGTCAAACGTGCCAATGCTGATCCTCGCCTCGAGCCCCGCCGACCTAGTCCTGACCGGCGCACTCAACCCGCCGGCAGTCAAAACAACGGTCTTTTCCGCTCCGATCCTGGCCACTGCGTTCGAGATGAAGCCCGTCAATCGCGACCGCCCTCTTCGCGAACGGCAGCTCTGCTTTGCGCTGGAAGGCCTGGAAACCCGCTCCGAATTGCTCGAACGCCTCACGCTACAGGCAAAGCGCACGTGGTGGGCGACACGCCAATCGCTGTCAACGGATACCCCCAAAGAAGCCATGGCCTTCGAAGCATTGTGTGCTGATATGACCTCCCGGCTACCCGGTGAAGAGCTGGAGCTGCTCTCGGAAGTCCGCAGACTCATCGCAGAAGAAGGCGCGGCCGCCGACCTCAGACAAGAGCGCAGGCAGGCTGTGCTTCACGCCGCGTTACACGACGGTGGATCAAACACGGTCCTTGTCATTGTCCGCTCCGAGTCCGCAGCAGATTCCCTTCGGGCCGCTATGGCAAAGGACTTGGGAGTCGAAGTCTCGGAACTCTCGCAACTCGGCATGGAGGTTGTCACGGCCTTTAGCCCGTGGCCAACAACTCCTTACGACACCTGCATAGCCGCCGGCTATTTCGGTACCAATACCATTGATATGCTGTTCGCGAGCAGGGCGGCGAAGCGAAAACTGGTGCTCGATCCCATCGAGGCCCGCGTCGCGGTCTGGGATTGTGACCGCCGGTTCTGTTCCGTGTCGGAACTGCCTCCCGCAGCCCTGGCTTCACTTCGTAACTTGGCCGATGTCTTGGAGCCTTTCGCTTGTCCGTCAACTGATCCCATCTCGTTGTCCTCGCTTTTCCCAGAACGGGCCTCTCCAAGCCTCAGCACAACGAGATCAGAACAGGCGCACAAGGCTCTTTATGTCTGTATATGTTTTGCGGATGGCTCCACCCGGCAAGTCCCCGCCAATGCGCGATTCGAAGTACTGGGCCGTAAGCGGCTTCAGCTCCAAAGCGTCACGGCAAAGGACCTGTCAACCGGAGATCAGGTCGTGCTGCTCCATGATGACGAACGCGCGGCGTTCTCTGAAAAGCTGCTGCGGGTCCTCGACCAAAGCAAGTTCCGCCAAGGCAGCAGCACTCGGTTCTCGTGGATTAACATCCTTCGCGCGGTTGACGCTCAGACGCCCATCTCGCCGACCGCGATAAAACGTAAAATCGTGGAGCGAGGTATTGACGTGCACGTCACCACCGTCAACTCGTGGCTACCCTCCGACTCGGATGATGACTGCGGAATACCC
>CAZAYE010000117.1:0-6778 GCA_964489255.1 uncultured Enterobacteriaceae bacterium | reverse complement strand
ATACCCGATACGTTGCCCGTGTTCCTTGCCTTTGCCTCCGCGCTTGGCATCGCTTTCCCTGAGGAAACGCTCCAACAATGGTTCAGGGATATCCACTGTCTGCGGGTCGATCACCGCAAGATCGGGAGGCAGCTGGCTCGCGCGATTCGTGGCGCATATCTTAACAGGCTCGATCCAGTAACCGTCGCACGAATGGAGCGCGATTGGGGCGTTCAAGCTAAGATGCTGCTTGAAGCTGCCCGAGTGGCGGTGGTAGATGATGTCATACCCTTTACTGAATGAGGCTCCATGATTGACGATTCTGTTTACAACCGCTTTACTCGGACCCTTGCCGAACATATTCGTTCCCGCGCGAAGGGTAATGACGACGAGAGCTTTCGTATCATCAACACCCGACCTCAAGAACACATACTGTCGGGGTTCCTAACGCCTTTGAACCGTCCCGTCGCTCCGCCACCGGCTGACGACAACGACCCTGATGCCGAACTCGATGATCTTCCAAAAGACTCTGCCTTTGAACTCACATCCATTGGGCTCGAGTTCATGGCGGATCGGCCCACCCTCGCACAGCTTTCGTCCCTTGTAGTGACAGTTCAACTCAACCTCTATGCGCGTGTCGTTCCGACCTGGTCAGAGCAAATTCAATTTGGCACATGGCAGCGCGATCGCGTGGCAGCAGGAGAAACACCCGCCAAATCCCAGGCCCTGATTGCCGTGTGGCGGCGATTCCAGATCCCATCTTTCGACGTCACCGTCGCAGTGGCTGACCTGCTGCGCACCAAGGGGCGACGTATCGATGTCTCGTCACACATCCAACTCTCCGCGACCGATGCGGCCGATCCCTCCCTGTATTCGGCACGGCATAATGTCGCTGTCACCGAAGCCGAACTTGCAACAGAGCCCGCGTTTAATCAAGCGACAACGCGAGCCCATCCTCACGCGTTCACGTCCTCCTGGCACGCCTCGGTTGATGTCCGCTTAATTAACGTTCCCACCGAGCCCAACCACGTACGACTTGCGGTTCGCATCATCAACGAAACCGTCGCGCCCGCCATGGCACAAAGCGACTTTGTCGATCACAATCTCTATGCCGTCCGTCTTTCTGTCGCTGTCCCCAACAGCACGCACCGTCCCACCATTTTCCAGGAACTTCCGGCGAGCTTCCGATACGACCGCCTCATGCCGGGGGTCGGTATCAATGCACAGGTGGAGTCCTTTATACAGGACTCTGATGTTCACCTGCTCGCCGAAAGTGTGCCCATTACCGAAACGCCCCGGCTCGAGGCACGTGAGTTTTCAGATGCAGATCCGACCTTTGCCGATCTCATGATCGACCCTATTCCTGTGCTGGACGCGCTGGCTCAGCATATGGATAAATACGACCGCCAACAGTGGGCGGCTAAGGTCAACAGCCTTACAGGGCTTGAGCGTACTGAAGCCGAGCAATCCCGCGAGGACTTCAGAAAGGAAATCGCCCGCTATAAGCGAGGGGTAGCGCTACTGAAGAACCCATCCTATCCACATGTGTTACGCGCATTCTGCTTGATGAATGAGTCGATGCGCACGGCCAACACGGTCCATCGTCGCTGGCGCCTTTTCCAAGTCACATTCATCGTATCTCTGCTTCCCGAGTTGGCCTCACGGGAGTATCCAGACCTTAAGCATGACGAAGACGGCCGAGTCGATCTGCTCTGGTTCGCCGCCGGTGGCGGTAAGACCGAAGCCTTTCTCGGCGTTATCCTGTGGCAGGCCTTTTTTGATCGCCTGCGGGGCAAACGATTCGGGAACACGGCATTTGTTCGCTTCCCCCTCCGCCTTCTCACTTTCCAGCAATTGCAGCGCCTATCACGCACGCTCGCCTGCGCCGATACGGTTAGGCAGCGGGCCGGGCTCAAAGGCGCTCGTTTCAGCATTGGCTACCTGGTAGGCAGCTCCGTCACCCCCAATCGTATCGACGACGAAACGCACAAACGCTTCACTCGGCAGGGTGTGGATTCAAAATACAAACGCATCTTCGTCTGTCCACTCTGCAACGGACCGATCAACCTCGTTTACAACGAAGCCCTGCGACTGATCGAACATCATTGTGCGTCCACACAGTGCTCGGCGTCCAAAGAACGGCTTCCTATCTATGTCACCGACTACGACATCTATTGTTTCCTGCCGACTGTTATCGTCTCGACGGTCGATAAGCTCGCTCTGCTCGGTCAGAATCAGCGTTTTTCGAATCTCTTTGATCGAATAGACTTAATCTGCGGCACGCATGGAGCAAGTTTCGGAAAGACGAACGATCTGTGCGAGGCCGCCGATGCATTCAGCCGTGGTGAGCGACCGACGACCTGCAGCGGCAAGGCAGTTTTTTATCCTCCCTTCCACGATCTTGCACCAGCCATATTGGTTCAAGATGAATTGCACCTGCTCAACGAAGAACTTGGGACATTCGACGCCCATTACGAGACCGGCGTGATGTCGCTAACCAGGAGTCTCAATGCCCAGCCGTGGAAGGTCATCGGTGCAACCGCGACCATTCAGGACTTTGAACGGCAGGCGTGGGAACTGTATCTTAAAGGCTCACGCCAGTTTCCATCACACGGGCCATCGTCTGACGATTCGTTTTACTATCACCAGAATCCCGCGCGCTGCGGCCGGATCTTCATTGGTCTTCTGGGCGTGGGCCGCAAACATACACCCGCCGTCACCAAAGCGCTTTCCATCTTCTACCAACAGGTGCAGAAAGCGCGTGAGCGGATAGCCAAAGATCCTATCGCCGCCGGAAGTGTCTACGGAACAACCGGACTTACACGGAAGGAGACTGACTATCTCATCTTTCTCTACGAACTTGCACTCACGTATGTGCTGACCCGAAAAGGCTCCGACCAAGTCGCCGAGGCCATCGAGTCGCGGGTGCGACGAGAACTGCAAGACACTTGCCCAGACCACGGCGAACTCCTCCTCGAAATGTTCAACGGCGGAGTCGATGTATCGCACATGATCGAAACCATGGACCGCCTCAAAGGCACCACCAGCGAGGGTGATCCAGCCAAACGTATACGCGGCGTCGTCACAACCAATATCATCGGGCACGGTGTCGATGTCGATCGCTTCAATGTCATCGTCTTTGCTGGATTTACACGCCTCGTCGCCGAGTATATCCAGGCCTCGGCGCGCGTCGGGCGACGCTTCCCCGGTATCTCGGTATTCGTGCCTACACCACAGAGTGAGCGAGACCGAAGCATTTTTGGAAGGTTCGCCAAGTTCCACCAGTATCTCGACCGCCTGGTTGACCCAGCCGCGGTCACGCGATGGCCGCTACCCGCAATGCGCCGAACGTTGCCGGGATTGTTGTGCGGCTATCTGATGGGCGTCGCCGCCGCTTCCCTGGGCAAGCCCCTCTCTACCGTCGAAGCGGTGAGGGACTCACTGGGTGACGCAAATGGCGACGTCCTTACGCAGGACGCGATCGTTCGATGGATGCTTGATGCGTACGGTTGCCGGTTTGCCCCCTCGAACCAATATCGCGAGCAACTGGAACGGAGCGTCAAGCATGCCTATAGCTCGGTCATCAATGTACCTCCCCAGCGCGGAAGACCCAAGCAACTCAACATGCATCTCGAAGCCATGAATAGTCTCCGTGATGTTGATGATCCTGCTTTCATCCGCGTGGTGGCTGAGGAAGCTAAGGCGCTGAGGAGGTTAATCGATGGCTAACGCGAACCCAACCCAGGCCAGTCAAGCACCGGATGAAGAGAGCCCGGAACGCTCACTCCGGATGCAACGGGGCGTATCCCAGCTTCTCTTTAACTACCTTCCAAACCGCACGGTTGACTGGGAAGACGGTCTTGCGATCGTCCAACTTGGCAACGTTCGGTTTTCCGGGGTGTGGGACGAGGACCGAAAAACCACGTTGCTCAAAGAGATCGCCGATGCCTTCAAGCGCTGGCAAGCTCGCGGAGGTCGAATCGACCCTGCATTCCCCGACCCAATACGCGAAGGAGAACGATTCACAGTCGGTGCTCCCGCTGAAATCGATGCGTCCGTGATGCCGGCCGCACTTATCTGTCAACGGTGCGGACAGATCATGTTTGAGAAAAAGTCTGGTCGGGGCGGTTCACCTCGTTGCACCAATACCGACTGCACCAGCTCACGCGTCCACCAAATTCCCTTCGTGTTCGTGCATGGCTGTGGTGAGTTGGTACCGATCACCGAATGGATTCCCGCAACGAAGCAGAACGAAGACGGCGGCCCCCTCGCGCCAACAAGCCACCCTATCCGGTGCTCGCAGTGTCGCAGCAGCGATCAGCTATACATCCCGGGACGCTCGGAGCGGGTTAAAGACATGAAAGTGCTTTGCCGCAGGTGCAAGGTTCTCGTGCTGGACCGCTTCACTTGTCGCTGCCATCGCTGCCTTCGGCGCATTCAAAAGGAACCCGCGGAGGCCAGACACGGACAGACCGGCACTATTGTCGCTGCCTTAGCGATGCGCCTCGCCCGATACAGCGCAAGCGACACCTACTATCCGCAAACCCTGTCCATCCTGAGGCTAGACCGGCCGCGATTAAGGACAGCGGACGATCAACTCTCGGCGACCCTGTTCAAGATGCTGCCACCCTCGCAACGCCCTGACGCTACCGTGTCAACAGCCGACAGCATCAAAGTCCTGAATGAGCGCCTCAGAGCCGCCGAGGCCGCTGGCGATCGGGAGGAGCAGCAGCGGCTACTGAAACGCATCGGAGATATCGCGCTCGGCAAAGTCTCAGCTCCTTCGTCGTCGGAGCAGGGCCTGCTGCAAAACATTTCCCCTGACATCGAGAAGGCGATCAAGGAGAGCCTCGCATTTCGGGGCACCGTCACGACTGTTCCCGTCGAAGAAAAGGTGCAGAAGCTCATCCCCGAAGTTCACCGTCTCAAAGATGCGCTCGGACTGGACGAAGTCCTCTACGTCGATGACTTGCCTGTTATCACCGCGACCTACGGGTACACCCGTCGGCATTTTGAGCCGACGTATGAGGAACTCAACGCCAGAAACCTTCCGGTAGAAATCCGATGTTTTCCTGCCGTCAACAAATTCGCTGCACAAGCACTCAGCCGAACGGATCTCATCGGTACGATTCCGGTGCTCGCCCGCGAGGGCGAGCATGAGGGCATCTTCCTCTCGCTGCAACCTCAACTCGTCATTCGCTGGCTTGAAGCGAATCGCATCATCCTCCCGAATCCTGAGCTTCCGGACATCGCACGCGTCATCGCAGCTCTCGAGCCAGCTGACCACGATCGGTACCTGGACGAGATCTGGACTATGACCGTTCGCCGATTTGTGTTTGGCCTTATCCATAGCCTCTCGCATGCAGCAATGCGTGCCATCACACGTTATGCCGGCATCGACCGGACGTCGGTTGGCGAGTACATCTTTCTGCCGCTTATGGGCTTTGTTGTGTACGACAACTCCAGCAGTTTCAAACTCGGAGGCATTGCAACACTCGTACGCGATCACCTTGCCGCGTTCCTACAGAACATCGCAAACGAATCCGTTGAGTGCCTCTACGACCCCGACTGCGCCGATCATACCGGTGCCTGTCACGGCTGCCTTCACTCCCCGGAAATATCCTGCCGTAATTTTAACCACGGCCTTTCGCGGGCGTTCCTGACCGGCGGGCATGCACCCTGGGCCGACGTTTCTGCCGATACCAAGATCGTTGGTTTCTGGGAAGTTGTGGGACAAACGTCATGAAAGATTACGTACAGGCGGTTCGCGACTACCCCTGGCTCTTCAAAGCTATCGAATCGGCGCTAGCAGCGACACCAAACACCTCTCATCCTGACGTGCAGCGTCTGTTCCGAGGACTACGAACATCAACCGGCCGCCCGGTGACCGACAGCGAAGCGCTCATTGCGACTCATGCGCTATCCGACCTCGGAGTCGTCATACGCAAGGGTAGTCGCTACCACCTTGATATACAGCGCTGGCACGAAACGGCAGCGCTTCGAGAGGGCATCAAGTCCGCAGTTACGATCCTCTCTAACCAACCCAACCGCGAGCACACCAAGGCGCACCTCTGCGTGTCGCTGCCGCCAGGGCTGGCTCCTGCAGTAGAGCTTGTTATCCGCGAAAGCTCAACAGACCTCCGCAGCGGTATGTTGGACGTAATTACCGCTGCCAAACAGTCGCTGCTTATCGCCTCACCCTTTTGGGATGCGGCTACCAGTGAGGAAATGGCAACACTCGCAAAAAAGAAGCTCAGCAGAGGAGTGAGCGTAACGCTCCTGGGCCGTTTCAGTCGCGATCTGCCCGCGTCGGTCTGCAACGAATTGCGAAAAATCGCAAACGAGCCTAACTGTTCCATCCTGTCTTGGTTCGAGGGTAGCGGAAGTGACACCCAAACCTTCCACTTCAAAGCGATCAGCGCGGATCGAGGAGTACGGTCTTATCTCGGTAGCGCCAACATGACGGAATCGAGCCTTCGTTCGCGCATGGAGATCGGAGTCGTTCTTACCGGGAAAGTAGCCGAGGACCTTGACCGGGTGCTTCGTGTTGTGTTGACACTCGCGTCCCCGATATCGTTGTCAGCGTGACACTCGGTATTGTCAGATATGAAAGGCGAAAACAAGACTACACCTCTCCAAGCCCAATCGAAAGTTCCGTTGTGATTTCGCAGGGCAGTGCGTCCGGACACGAAGGGCGCAGCGCTGGTCAGACGGTTGCGCTCTATGATCTCCGGGAGTCATGTCCATCAGGGACGAACCCTTCCGAACCGTCCTTTATCGAGAGCACTAACCCCCTGGA
>CAZAYE010000116.1:5822-8210 GCA_964489255.1 uncultured Enterobacteriaceae bacterium | reverse complement strand
ATGGATATATTCCCGTGCCAGTTGTTGTAGGCCCCCCGTATGGTCACCTCCATCGCCGCCGTCCTAGAAACAGACCTCTTCCTCCCCCTGCTCCTCTGACTGGACCTTTCACGCCGAATCCTGCTGGTGTTCCTGGTGGTCCAACCCATATGCCCTTTGGGGCCAGCCATATGCCTTTCGGGGCAAGTCATATGCCGTTTGGTTCCAGCCGGGCGCGGTGAGATAAAGAGAGGCTTAAACTATGAAGATCTCGGTGTTCAGCGATTATATCTGCCCTTTCTGCTATATCGGGACTGAAACCCTGCGCAAAATCCGGCCCGAAGTTCCATCGTTCACGCTCGAGTGGAAAGGTTTTCAGATCCATCCCGAGTATCCCGCTGCAGGAATTCCTACAGACCGACGCATCGCCCAATATGGGCAAGAGCGCTATGCGACAATCTGGCGGAATATTCTTTCGCTCGCAGAAGGGATCGGTCTGAAAATGAGCCCGCCGTCAGTCCTGACGAATTCTCTGATGGCGCTCGAAGCCACCGAGTATGCCAAAGAGCAGGGGAAAGAAGAAGTGTTTTCCCGCTCTGTCTATCAGGCCTATTTTCAGGAAGGCAAAAACATTGGTGATATCGAGGTCATTCTGTCACTGGCAGAGCAGGCGGGTCTCAAGCTCCATGAAGTCCAAGACTGCTTGAAAGAAGGAATATACGCGGCGCGCCTGCAGGCCTTCCATCAAGAAGGGCGCGCGCTCGGTGTCTCCGGCGTCCCGACTTTCATCGTCGGGCCAGCTCAGATCGTCGGTGCCCAGTCGCCCGAAGTCTTTGTCAGCCTGCTGAAGCGAGTGGCGGAACGAGGGCTCGCGTGACCAGTCTCGTCGCGTTCGTTCCTGTTCTCTCCGCAGTAAACACAGTGGACGTGTCATTCTGAGCTTCATTATCTGATCCGCCTCAAGGCCTTATTGACCGCCTCGACATCAAACGCTTCCGGGTCGAAACTGCCGCCGATCCACTCTTGCATGTCGTCGTGTTCTGGATGCTTGGGGTTCTGCATCGCTTCGAGCAAATCGGCATATCCCCAGACTCCGCCGCAATCCTCCGGCGGGCAGGCGCGTTTGCCGGTGATGCAGACAGGATACCGCACCCCCGGCTCAGGCGGCAGGATTTTTGCTTTGGGCTTTGAAACGAGAGCACTTACAGTGGCGTCCTTCTCATCCTTCGTCCTGGTCACCTCGTCAAAATCATCCGGGTACGACATGCCGTAATAGGTTTTCCCTACCTTGAATTGATGCAGATGAGAATCTTCCCAGCCCATAACCTCCTGAATAATCCGGTGGAGTTTGGCTAGGTTGATATCACTGGGAACTTGGAACCGCCGCCAAATTGGGGGTTTGCTGCCCAGGAGCGTAATTTTGAGTTGATAAACCTGCGGTTCAGCCGGTTGTTTGGTGGGAGGCATGTACGTGCTCCTTATCGTATGTTCGTGCTCCTACAAGCCTATCCTGAGCACAGTCGAAGGCTGCTTTGAGCGGAGTCGAAAAGGGCTCAGGGTGACAGGACTGAGGTACCAATCTCCTGTACCCGATTTCGTTTCCTCAGCACCCCCTGGCAGCGGGCATCCTTTTGACATGGCATATAACAGCCGTTAGGTAAGGAGCCAAGAGGATTCTCTCCGCAATGGTATAATGCAAGAAAAGGATTCGCCTTATGAAAAACGAGCAACTGCCTGGGCCTCAGACCATCAAAGAAAGCGTTATGCCCGCCGTTCCTTTGACCTTGGAAGGCTGGAGTATTCTTCACCAGATGTTCCGCGTGCGCTGGCCGGCTTGGAAGGGACTCTCCACAGGTGCCCGGAAAGAGGTTGTTTCAGAGGCAAGTGCTCTCCTGGCAGAGCTGGAGCGCGGCGAAGCAGGCCACAGCGGCTTATTCTCTCTGCTCGGACATAAGGGCGATCTGCTGGCCCTCCACTGCCGACGTTCGTTCGATGAGCTGAACGACGTAGAACTGCGCTTGGCGAACCTGAAACTGGCTGAGTTTCTTGAGTCCACGACTTCGTACCTGTCGGTCGTGGAACTCGGATTGTACGAAGCCTCCGTTCGCCTCTATCGCCACCTCCAAGAGACAGGACTCCAACCCCACACTCCAGAGTGGGACCAGGCGGTAGGGGCTGAAGTGACACGTCTGCGTCAGGCCATGGCCTCGCGCCTGTGGCCAGAAATTCCCCCTCGCCGCTATGTGTGTTTCTACCCGATGGATAAGAAGCGGGGGGAAGGAAAGAACTGGTACCAGGTGCCCATTGCTGACCGCCAGAAGATGATGAGCGAGCACGGCTTGATTGGGCGACGCTACGCGGGGCGGGTGACGCAGATTATTTCTGGTTCGGTTGGCTTTGACGACTGGG
>CAZAYE010000116.1:0-5812 GCA_964489255.1 uncultured Enterobacteriaceae bacterium | reverse complement strand
GGGAGTAGATCTTTTTGCCGACGATCCCTTAGTGTTTAAGAAATTGGTCTACGAGATGCGTTTCGATGAGGCCAGTGCCGTGTATGGCCTGTTTGGTACCTTCTATGTCGGTTTGCGCTTTCCGGCGGTGGAACTCGGCACCTTGCTCGATGGTCGGACTCCGCCTTTTCCTTCAATCTGACCGGTATGAAAGGGGAAGAGCCCAGCGGAAAGAACCAGAGAGAAAAAAGCAGAAACGGGGAAACGGAGACAAGGAGAATCGGAGAAAAACGCTTGATTCCCCGCTTCGCCGGTTCTTTCCCCCGAAAGCGATTGCTTCTCTCTTTTCTTTCCTCGTGTCCTCGCTACAATAGCGAGCCATGACGAAGACAACCGATGTCGTGGTAATCGGCGGCGGGGTAATTGGTTCGTCTATTGCCTGGAACCTCGCCGAACAAAAGCAACAGACCCTCCTGGTGGAAAAGAACCAACCAGGACAAGAAGCCTCAGCTGCAGCTGCTGGTCTCCTTTCTGTGGCGAGCGGGCGCTCTAAACGCGGCCCGATGTATCACCTCAAACGCGCCAGCCAAGAACTGTATCCCGCTCTAATCCGGGAACTTGAAGCAAGTACTGGCATCGATATCGAATATCAGACTGTCGGTGTCCTGGCTCTCGTTCGTAGCGACGCGGACGAGAAAAAATACCGCCAATTGTATGCACTACGTCAAGAGCAAGGACACTCAGCCACCTGGCTCTCAGCTGCCGAAGTACGCCGCTTCGAGCCGCTGCTGACCGCTGAGCTGCGTGGAGCTGTTCATTTCTCCAGTGATCACCATTTGCACAATGGCAAGTTGGCTGAGGCCTGGGCGAAGGCGGTTGTGCAACGCGGGGGCTCACTGCAAGCAGGCACGACGGTGAATGAAGCCCGCATTGTCGGCGGTAAAGTCACTGCGGTCCGGGTCGGCGACGAGTGGGTCAGCGCGAATACGGTCGTTATTGCGGCAGGTTCGTGGTCTCGCCAAGTAGGGGAAATCTTCGGTCTGACCATTCCGGTCGAGCCCGCTAAGGGGCAAATGATCGCTGTTCGAGGTTCGCAACTGCGCCATGTCGTCTCCTGGGACGAACATTATCTGGTTCCTCGCAAGAATGGCGAGGTGATTATCGGCTCGACTGTCGAATTCCTCGGCCACAATAAAGACGTCACGCTAGAGACGATACAGCTCTTCATCAATCGCTCCGAAGCTCTGGTGCCTGGGATCAGCAAAGCACCGTTGAGCCGCTTCTGGGCTGGCCTGCGCCCCTATTCTCCCACTCGCCGACCGATTCTGTGTCGTGCGCCTGGTTTGGACAACGTGATCGTTGCCACCGGGCATCACCGCAACGGGATTGTGTTGGCGCCGATTACTGGAAAGCTGGTGAGTGAGTTAATCATGACCGGCCAAACCTCGATAACCTTAGAGCCGTTCGGTCTGCCACGCGAGCCTTTGCCGCCGCCAGCGGCGGACGAGTCACCGGATGAGGCGGAGTAAAGGCAGTTGCCAGTTGC
This sequence comes from uncultured Enterobacteriaceae bacterium, assembly GCA_964489255.1. Taxonomy (GTDB): domain Bacteria; phylum Desulfobacterota; class Binatia; order Bin18; family Bin18; genus CAZAYE01. The sequence continues at coordinate 4,287 of CAZAYE010000116.1, read as the reverse complement.
CAGTTGTCAGTCTCGAATGAAGGGAAACGGAGAAGGACTTTTCACTCCCCGATTCCCCGATTCTCCGGCTCTCCGGTTCAAGCCGCGCACCTGAAAAGCCGACTTTTGACGGATGACCGGCAAGAGAGCCAGCGTTCCGTGAGGCGGACCCGAGCGTTGCACCTTGTACGGTAGTGTGGCATACTCGCGGACGCCGGTCAGGAAACGGCGCATTTTTTAGAAAGGGGGAAGACTATGGCCGATATAACAATTCGTGCGCTGAAGAACGGCCCGTATGAGGTGACAGGTGGGCCTAAAGTCACCGATCAAAAACGAGCGGAATATAAGGCGCAGGGCGACCCGATCTACCTGTGCCGCTGTGGGCAGTCCGCTAACAAGCCGTTCTGTGACGGCACCCACCAGAAGGTCGGGTTCAAAGCGGAAGAGACCGCGGGATCATAGCATGTCATTCTGAGCCGCAGGCGAAGCATCCTGCAACTGTGCTCAGAACCGGTCTTATCCAAAGCTCAGGCTTTTTGTGGATTTTGTCCTGAGCAAAACGAAAAGCTTAGGGCGATATCCCCTCGTCTCTGTCTACAGCCCCAGAGCTGTGCTCCGGGGCTTTTTCTCGCCCGTCGTCTGTGTCCTGGTTGCTAAGAATTTGCACGGCCCGTACGCCCGCACCATAGCGATAGACCATTTCCCCACCAAGGTATCCTTGCACAATCAATCCTGCCAGCCCGAGCGCAGAGAGCAGGACAAACGTGGCTGGCAAGCGGTCTTGGCTGCGGAGCCGGGCCACTGCTAGGACAAAAAAGAGTCCGAAAAGTCCATACCCAAGATATTCGTGATAAAACAAAATGTTCTGAATCTGCGAATCGAACGCGCTTGTGGGACGGGGTAATTGTTGCTCGATCCAACCACTCAACACCGCAAGCCCGATCGCCACCACTCCGGCGAAGAAACTGAGCCGCCCGGCTTGTTGCCAGTGCACGTGTCTCTGCCTACTCCCTGCCCAATCGAGGACCAAGCCGAAAACTGTCAGGGCTATAGCAAAATGAACACAGATGGGATGGAAAGCGAGCAGCGTCCCGGCTTCGAGTGGCGGGATTGGTACATCATTCTGGGCAAGGACCTCCACCGCCCAACTGAAGAGCAGAAAGACAAACAGAACAGCGAGAGTCCAGAATCTCGTATCTAGAGCAAGTTGCAATTGGGTTTCCCCTGTTTGTTCACCCTTTGCCTTCGCTAACGCGTAGCCTGTCCTGAGCGTAGTCGAAGGGCTCAGGGCGAACGGAAACGTTTCATGCATGAGGAAAACCCGTTCGTGCTGAGCTTGTCGAAGCACGAGGAAAGGTCAGGATTTGGTACACTGATCTGCAAACGGCTCTAAAGTCCAGAGTGCGAAATTTAGACTTCGCACTCTGGGGTCATAATTGCTCATGCTGGCTTCTGCCTGCTACGCTCGGGTTGCGAGTCCTTCTGTCACACTTATCCGTGTGCTACAAACAACTCATCTCGCAGAGTAATAGGAGAAATCGGTGTTTCAGGATGAACGAGTTGTGGTGGCGCGTGTCGGCGAGCTGGCGTCGGGGCAAACGAAAAAATTTGTCCTGCAAGTGGACGGGAGAGAAGTCGAGTGTTTTCTGCTGAACTACAGTGGCCAGCTCTTCGCCTATGTCAACCGCTGCCGCCATGTGCCGATGACCATGGACTGGATTGACAATCAGTTCCTGACCGAGGATGGCAGTTACATCTTGTGTGCTACCCACGGCGCCGCATATGAACCAGACACTGGGGAGTGCATTTTCGGCCCACCCTGCGGGAAATTTCTCGATCGTGTGCCCCTGACGATCGATCAGGATCACGTCATCGCCCACCGACCTGTCGAAGACGACGTTTAGCCTATGAGTCTGTGAGTCCGTCGGTTGTGGTTACTCCCACTCATCCCCAAAGTGGACGCGGATCAGACGTTGCTTCAGATAGTCGAGCGTCCCTAAATCTTCAATGATGTCGCCGCCAGTATCGTAAAAGAAGATTTCCCCTTTTTTATTCCGTCCTATGGCAACGAGCCATTCGAGTTCGTTGCGATCTTCCAGAAGATAATTAATTGTTTGTGACACGCCTTTAGCTGGAATCAGTGTGACCTTCGGGCGCTTTGGCTTCTCTTGCGTCGTCATAGACATGTTGATCTCCAGAGAGCGCAACCTTCTCGCTATCGGAGGATATTGTGGAGGCAAGCATAGGGGGTGGGCGTCAGCAAGTCAATATGGAGATAGCAATCGTTTCAATGTGGAAGGTGTGGGGGAAGAGATCAAGCGGCTGCAGGACTTGGGTATGATAACCGTACCTCTGCAACCGACGCAGATCACGGGCCAGGGTTGTGGGATCACATGATACATACACCACCTTCTGCGCGCCTAAGCGTGGCACTGCGTCGATCACGTCTGCGGCGCCGGTACGAGGGGGATCGAGGATGACCACATCGCCACGCACTTGGGACCGCAGCAAGGCGTGGACTCCCGCGGCTGCTGATGCACAGATGAAACGGAGGTTCGTAATTCCGGCTCGGGCCGCATTCGCTCGTGCATCAGTGACTGCGTTGGGGTCCTGCTCGATGCCTATGAGTTCTCGCACTTGACGCGCAAGCGGAAGGCTGAGGTTCCCCGCGCCACAGTAGAGCTCGATCACTCGTTGTTCTTTCTGTAACTCGCTTAGCCGGAGGAGGGCAGCAATGAGTGCCTGATTGCCTGCCAGGTTTACTGGAGTAAACGTTCCGGGGCTCACTTCTAGCGTCAGTCCCTCAATCCCGAGGTTAAACGAGATTCGAGAATCTCCCCACGTTCGCTGCCAGCCGCGGCCACTGAGGACGAGCCCCGCGATATTCGGATGGATCCTCAGAAAGCGCCTGCATCCCGTGTCGTCTTCTGCTTGGAACTTCTCAGGTGCAGTCCCAACCAGTACAAGCCTTTGCGGGGATTCCCCAGTGACCAGTTCCACTTGCTGCACGGGGGTATGCAAAGAGGTGAGCCAGGCGCGTGCGGTACGAAGATCGTCTGCAACATTTTCTCCGGCGATCGAACAGGATTCAATTTCTACCAATTCATGCGAGCGAGCTTGAGAGAAGCCGAGTCGTGTATTGTGTTCCGCACGTAAGCGAATACGGTGTCGGTAATGCCACTCCTGAGGAGAGGGAACGATTGGCAGGACTGGAGGATCAGTGAGCCCGCCGATCCGTCGCAGATGCTCACGCACAAGGGTTTCTTTGGCACGGAGCTGCTCGGCATAGGTTACCTGTTGCCAGGGACACCCACCGCAGCGCTGCACATAAGGGCAGGGAGGGTGACGACGCTGCGGAGAGGGCCGCCGCAGTGCGACGACATCTCCGCTCGCATAGGTTTTTTTCTCCTCGTTGAGTGACACTTCGACTTCATCTCCAGGCACAGTCCCAGGAACGAAGATCACTTTTCCCTCGAACCGCCCCACGCCGGCAGGACCGTAAGCGAGGCGGTCGATGGTGAGAGTGACAGTGCGAGAAGACATATGCAACAAGATAGCAGTCGGCAAGATACAGGAGGCAGTAAGAACTGAGAACTTTGAACCTGAAACTCTCAATCAGACCACAAAAGATTGGCACCTCATGACTGTCACCCTGAGCAACGCGAAGGGTCTCGCGGTCAGACCTGTCCTGAGCCCAGTCGAAGGATTCTTCGCGGAGTTTATCCTGAGCGCAGCCGAAGGACTCAGAATGACAAAGTTGGCGGGTCGTGTGGTAAAGTGTCCCAGTGTCATGTGTTTCGATTTAGCTTTCTGACTCTAGACTCTGGACTTTAGACCCTAGACTGATTGTCGGCAATGGGTTTCCGCAGAGGGAAGGTTATGGTAGACATGCCGGGCATGCCGGATGGTACGGTCAAAATCCGCCGCGGCAAGCGCACCGATTTTCCTGCGCTGGTAGCGCTGTTGACTGCTGAGGAGACGCTCGAGGCGGACAAAGTGCAGGTGCGTCACTGGCGCCGATTGGCCAGCGATCCTCGTCATGACTTTTACGTTGCCGAGCAAGAGGGAAGAATCCGGGGAATTGTGCTGGTTTGCTATATTCGCGAACTGCGACGTCCCGGCTGGCAGGCGATTCTTGATATCGTCGCGCCTGCGCCGGCCGAGGGTGGCATTGGCCAGGCGCTGCTTGATTTTGCCAAGGAGCGGGCTCGTCGGCGTGGCTGCCAGCGTCTCTCGCTGTGGGACCTGACTCACGAAGAGGATAGACCATGCGCTTTCCTGAGTGCGGCTGGGTTTCATCGCGTTGGT
>CAZAYE010000115.1:2347-8213 GCA_964489255.1 uncultured Enterobacteriaceae bacterium | reverse complement strand
CACGGTCACCTCAGCACGGTTCTCCAAATGGAAAGCCACCATTTGGTTAATATCCATGCGATAGATATGGTCGGCGCCAAACACTGTCACATACGTAGGGCGAAAGTCGCGAATGAGGTTGATATTTTGGTAGACCGCATCGGCGGTTCCTTGATACCAACTTTCTCCCCAGCGCTGCTGCGGCGGCACCACCGTAATGAAGGTGCCGGTGAGCCCACCCCCGATACGCCAACGCCAGGTGGAGCGGAGGTGTTCGATCAACGATTGGGATTTGTATTGCACGAGCAGGTAAACCGCAAAGATCCCGGAATTGATAAAATTGGAGAGGACGAAATCGATAATGCGATGTTTTCCGGCAAACGGCACGGCCGGCTTACTGCGCGCCTTGGTGAGAGGAAACAGCCGCTGCCCCCGTCCTCCAGCCAAGATCATTCCGAGAACCCGCGGTGGGTGCATAAGATCACTCTAGGTTACGTAAACAAGACCTGTGCTAAGCCAGGGAAGAGAAAATCCTGCTGCTCTTTACTCGCCAGATACACCCAATCGTCCTGCTCCAACTGACCGCGTTCGCGCACGCGATGGGCGATCTGCACCAAGCGTTTAAAATCAGAGTAATGGGCAGTAAACCGCTGTTCCGCATAGTCGCGAGCGGTCCAACTGGTAATGAGGAATTGCCAGTCCGAGGCTTGCATCAGCAGCAACTCACGCGCCGCTTGACAAAGGACCCGACCGAGAGGGCTCGGCTGTGCCTGGGGGCAGGTATGCACGAGCGTCCAGAACTCCACCTCGCTATCGTAGAGCCGCTCCCACGTCCAGGCGGTATCACCATTGAGCCACGTCCGGTGGTCTCCTCCCTCTCCCCATGATCCCTCAGGCAAGGCGACCGTCTTGACCGGCGGATGCCGATCAAGGTAGGCACTGCAGCGCACGGCTGCGATCTTTTGCCGAGCGAACTCCGGGTAGAGAAAACCAAGCCACTGCGGGCCTTCATACCACCAGTGGCCAAGCAGCTCGGCATCATAGGGGGCGCAAACCACGCCAGGTGCTCCGTGGGGTTGGTGGCGCTGGAGGATCCCTGCCACCAGGGTGGCGAAATGGTGAGCGTGTTCCTGTGCCCGCTCTCGCGCCCGCTCAGGCACATAGGGGGCTTTGACCGAGAGGTCGCCCTTATCGCTGACTCGCCACAGATGTAGCCCTCCAGGGTTGTGTTTTTTGTGAAAATCCAAATACCATGGATCTCCCGGATACCCCCGCTCACGGCTCCAGACTTGTACGGCACTCTCTGGATCGCGAATAAACGCAGTGGCCTCGCCGGCGGCCCCAAACGAGGCAACCTGGTAGATCTCATAGGGAGAGGTGTCCGCTCGTTGCGGCCACCCAGCACGGCTCGTATCTCGCAAAGTCGCGAGCTGAGGGAAGTAATCATCATACGGCGGGAGTGGACGTCCACCCACGACGAACTGGTTGTCCACCAGAAAAAACTGCAGCCCACACTCAGCCAGGTATTCCTCGAGGCCACGGCGCAAAGCGCGGTGTTGCTCGCGGTTCGCCCCCACTGGAGGAATCCAGTGATAGCGCGGACGATACGCACACTCTGGTAACCAGACTCCCCGCGGAGGTCGCCCAAAGTGCGCCTCATGAGTCCTCACGGCCAAGTGCAATTGCAGGTTCACACTCTCATCACTACTCAGAAGTGGCAAATAACTATGCGTTGCCGCACTGGTAATAATCTCGATGTGTTCCTGTTCCATCAGGGCACGGAACGCACCGAGGACATTGCCATCGAGGATATGGAGCAGGTCCAAGGTCTCGTGGTAGAACCTGGCCCAATAGTCGGTCAACCCAACGAGGTCATCTTGGTTCAGGTGGCGAAAGTGCGCCGCAGTCTCAGCACACGTTCGCAGGCGGGTATCGAGAAAGACACGGAGTTCCTCTTGCAACTGGGCACTGGCGAGTTGCTCACACAGGACCGGCGAGAGGCTTACTGTAAGCTGAGGCGAGAGACCATGCTCGGTGAGGGTACGCAGGGTTCGCAGTAAGGGCAGATAACTCTCAACCACCGCTTCGCACAACCAATCACTCCCGTGCGGCCAACGGCTATACCCCAGGACAAAAGGTTGGTGAGCATGCAAGACGAGAGCGAATGAGCCGAGAGCTGCCGCAGTCATAGTTTTATTCTCTAGCAGAGAACTGCCTCGTAAACAAAGCGTCTCATCGAGTCGTCATGGCCCGGCGGTAGAGATCGCGATAACGAGCCGCCGATTTGTCCCAAGAAAAGTCCTGGATCATCGCATTTTGCCTCAACCGCCGCCACCCCTCACGATCAGCAAACACCTCAAGTGCCGCACGCACTGCAGCGACTAACGCTTCGGCGCTGGGCTCCTGGAACACAAAACCCGTTCCCTGGCCGCTCGTCGGGTCAAAGGGGACGACGGTATCCCGCAGTCCACCGGTCGCGCGCACGATTGGGATGGTGCCGTAGCGCAAGCTGTACAACTGGGTCAAACCACACGGTTCGTAGCGTGAGGGCATGAGCAGACAGTCACAACCAGCTTGAATCTGGTGCGCCAAAGTGTCATCGAAGCCTACCCGCACCCCTATCTGGTCTGGACGTGCCCGTCCCAACTCGGCAAAGCGTTGTTCGTAACGCGCCTCGCCGGAGCCCAAGACCACCAATCGTAGGCCCAAAGGGAGGAGGCGATCGATCGCGTCAGCAATAAGATCAATCCCTTTCTGGTCAACGAAACGAGAAATCAGGCCAACCAGCGGAGTCGCCAGATCCTCAGGCATCCTATACGTGCGCAGCAGCGCGCTCTTGCACACCGCTTTCCCTGCTAAATCCGTAGCGCTGTAGGGTGCTGCTAACGCCGGGTCGGTTGCCGGGTTCCACGCTTGATAGTCTGCTCCATTGAGGATGCCAGTCAGCGCCTCGCGGCGCTCGCGTAACACCCCATCTAACCCAAAACCGAACTCTGGGGTGCAGATCTCTTCCGCATAGGTCGGACTCACGGTAGAAAGCTGATCGGCATAGTACAGCCCTGCCTTCAGGAAATTCATGCCACCGAAGAACTCCACTCCCGCAATCTGAAAGAGAGACAGGGGCAGGCCGGTAACGCCAAAAACCCAGGCGGGGAACCATCCCTGATAGGCCAAATTATGAATAGTGAACAGCGAGGCCGCAGCCGACAGGCGCGCATCCAGTCCTGGAAGAAAGCGGAGGTACGCAGGAATCAAGGCGGTATGCCAGTCGTGGCAGTGAAAGACCTGGGGAAACCAGGTGAGGCGTTCTGCTACCGATAAGGCGGCACGGCAAAAGAAGATGAAACGGAATGCGTTATCAGGGTAATCGCCGTTGTTGTCGCCATAGAGTCCAGGACGAGCAAAGTAGTCGTCTTGCTCGATAAAATACACGGGAACGCTCCTCGACCCTGCTTGTCCAGGAAAGACACCTTGCCACACCCGGGCGGTCCTATAACCGGTCACCAGCGGCACGGACAGATCCGTGACCACCTCGGTGAGCGGAAAGGCTCTATCACGGACTGTTTGATACAATGGCATCACCAGTCGCACGTCATGTCCCAGCGCAGCCAAGACCTGGGGCAGCGCCCCGGTCATATCACCGAGGCCGCCGGTGCGGGCGAAAGGGGTCACTTCCGCGGTCACAAACAGCACGCGTAGACTCTCTGCCACGTCTTTTTCTCCCTTGACCGATACCAATGCGCTTTTTCTCCAATCCCGTGAGAACCTTGCCGTTTGCCCTCAGCTTGTCGTAGGGCGTACGGGGCAAGCACGGTCTCCGTTTCAGCGCTGTGCGTGAATCCTGCGATTGCGCTCAGAACAGGCTCTGGCGAAGTACAAACGGACACTGGTCCACGTGCAGCAATGCGCCCTCTGTCACCACCACCAACTCTGCTTCTTTTGCGCCGGCGTGGAGGTCGGTGTCACCGTTCGCTGACGTCGCCGGGTCCGTCGTTCTTCGGTCCAGAACAAGAGCGCACCGACGAGCACGCCAATCGCGAAGGCCGCAAAAACAGCGACTGAGGCCGGCGCGGACACCTCCCACCAGAGCAGTTGTACTCCCACCGGAGTCGTGTTCTGGGCGGCAAATATGACAAGCACGAGGGCTACTACCAGAACCCCAATTAAACGAATCGACATGCATCCGCCTCTCTTTGTCGTGGGTCTGTATTATCGTGCTATTCTCCTGAAAAGCAAAGGACCCAAGAAAACAGCGGACAAAAGCACCCGGAGACAGAAGCGATGAGTTGTCACCTGGAGGACAAATCTCCACGTTCTCGACCAAGAAAATGCCAATTCCGTCATCAAGGTGACAAGCCCTGAAGACTCAAATGGATTGTCCCTGGTAAACACCCGTGTTAGAGGGGGAAGGGAATCTATTGAAAAACCCCAAGGCGGCCTAAGCGCGACGCAAAAAGAGGAGGGTTCACCAATGGCGTTTTACATGAAGAAAACCTACATCGATACCGAACCGGGGATTGAGTTGGTCAACCTGCACTACACCTGGACCCCGCTGGGCGAGATGCCGAACTGGGAAGCCCACCGGGAGACCCGCATGATGCCCCGCGGCGGCGTCCTGATCCGGGGCATGGGCGGCACCACCGTTGATGAGACTGGCCAGTACGTCCAGACCACCAGCGAGCGCATCGAGTTGCCCGACGACGGCATCCGGCGCAAAATTATTCGTCTGCCCAAGGCGATCCCCGATCCGTCGGCGCTTAGCGGTTATACTGAGCAATACGCCTTCCATCACTACTTCGAGGTCTTTCGCAATGGCAAGCGTGAGCAGAGTCCCCTCTACAGCGAAGAGATCGTGAGCAAGGAGGTCGAGTACATCGATTTTCAGGGCAATCTGGGGGGGATGTGCATTTTCTGGAGCGTCTACGACTGGGATGCCCCACAGTATCAGCCAACTGAGGAGCCTAACTTCATTGCTCGCTTTGGCGAAGATAATCCCTATCGCTCCCACAAGTTCTACGGCACCGAAGACAAAGAGACGTTTTCCCGGATCCGGTCAGAGATGTTGCAAGCGCTGCCATTACCTCGCCGTTTTGTCGGGAAGATCTACGGGCCGAAGGGCACGCAGGTGCACCAACGCTGGCACGTCGGCAACATGTGGCAGCCCAATCCTGCCGACCGCTGGGAAGATTACTGGGGGTACGTGATCCATACCCTGTAATTACCAGTCCTGAGTTCCAAGTGCTGAGTACTGAGTAGAACTCCCCTTTACTCAGGACTCATTACTCAGTACTCAGAACTTTCTTCCCATGAACTGGTACTATCTGGAAAAAGAATTCTACGATTACGCCGAGGACATTGAAGGCGTGAATATTCATTATGTGTGCACGCCACTGGGCGGCAGCGCAGACTGGGAAAACCAGCGCGCAACCCGCTTTATGCCCGTAGTGCAATCGTCCCCTTCCTCATATCTCGATTCCCCTACTTCCGCCGCTGAGACCATCAGTTCGTCCCCCACGCCGTTACGAAAGAAGATCTTAAAACTTCCCCAGCGCATTCTCGACCCACAGAGCGGCACGCTCACCGCTCGCTATCTCCTCCATTACTACTTCGAGGTCTTCCAAGATGGCCGCCGGTTCTATTCCCCTCTGTACATAGAGGAAATCGTCACCAGTGCTCAGTCTACTGCTCCGGATGTCGTCAGCGACGGTCGCTCTCTGGACTCCTCCTAGAGCCGCCTATGTTAATGTAATGTCAAAGAATGAAAAGAGTGAAGACACTTTTTCCCGTCTTCCTACATCTCATGAGATGAGGCTCTCTGGGGCACATTGTTTGCTAAGGGGAAGAGGAGTATGACACAGGTGCAAAAGCAAACGATTAGCTGGGTAAA
>CAZAYE010000115.1:0-2247 GCA_964489255.1 uncultured Enterobacteriaceae bacterium | reverse complement strand
CTAAGGGGAAGAGGAGTATGACACAGGTGCAAAAGCAAACGATTAGCTGGGTAAAGACGGGGACGAACGGCGACCATCAACTGCGCGTTGCCTATCGCGGGCCCCTCTCCGGCCCGGACCTACGGCTCCATTACGGCTTCGACGGCTGGCAGGAGCCAATCCAAGAGACTACCTTGGAACAGATCGAGCCTGGCCTGGCGATGACTGAGCCGCTCGAGCTCGCTGACCATATCTCTCTCGAATGTGTGGTGACTGACGGCGCGCGGTGGGACAACAACCAAAATGCCGATTATCGACTATGGATTCGGTTCGACCCCCTTGATGCGCACATGCACGTGAGCGGCCGAGGGTCCGGTGAACTCGGCATCACCAGCCTGCGGACGGCCATGGCATCCGCCGGGATCAGCCACGGAATTGTGTCGTGGGTTGATAACCGGTCGCTCGACCGCCTCGACTGGTCCGCTGCTGGCCTCTTTCCCCTGGTCTGGGTGAGGCCCGGAGACCCATCCTTAAAAGAGGTCCGCGCACGGCTGGCTGCCGGCTTCATTGGTATCAAGCTGCATCCGACGGTCGATGATTACCGGGCCGATGCTCCCGACCTCGATCCATACCTAGAGGTCGCCGTCGAAGTCGGCTGCCCGGTCGCTTGCCATAGTGCTCCGGGAGATGCTGATCCGGATCACATTCGCCGTCTGGCCGAACGTTTTCCTACGGTACCGGTCATTCTTTATCACACCTATCTGGGTCCGCACGAGGGACGCCGTCGGGCGTCACAGTATGTACGCGAGCAACCGAACCTGTATCTGGAAACTTCTTGGTGTCGCTGGCACGAAGTATTGCGGCTGGTTGACGAAGCTGGCCCGGAGCGGGTGCTGTTCGGTTCCGATGCCTCAGTTGACGGCCCTCATCACTATTGCCGTCACCCGCCAAACGTCGAGGGTCAAGAAACCTACAATGAGGGTCTTGTTCCTCTCATTCAGGCGCTGGGCGCTGAGTCATCCCGCAAGGTTTTGGGTGCCAACGCCAGGCGCCTTTTTGGCCTCAAGGGGAACTCGCACTCCTAGTTAGTGCCCACCTCGTTTTCTACGAAGACCGGTGTCACCACATGATTTGCGGCCCGGGCCAGATCCACCTCTGCCGCCGCGCTAAACTTGCTCGCCGGCGACTCACACCGTAGACACTGGCGAAAAGCCGACTCATAGATACGCCGCTCGGCCTCGCTGAGCTGATACCGTTCAAGAAAACGGTCACTGGCGGCCTTCTCTTCAGCGGTCATGACGTAATGCACCCAGCCGCACTCACGACAGGTGAGAAACCGCCGACTAAGCAGTACTGAACGAGAACCAGGCTCCGAGTCGCTCCCAGGTGGCTTCATACGAGTTGACACTCTGTCAGGTAGGGGGCTGATGCATGAGACCCGCATTGGGTTTGATCAATCAAGCCCTTACCGCATTTTCCCACGACCTCACTCCAGCACCAGGCGATAGTTCTGGGTTTGGTTATTGTCCCACGTTTCGAAATCATCCTCGGGTAGCGGCGAATTGGTGCGCAACAGTTGATAGACGTACTCGACCGTCGCTCCCCGTGGCCCCCAGAGCTTGGCAACATAACGACGGGGCAGCGGCACCGTTTGAATCAGTTCATACATCGCATCGTCCGCGATACCCTCTCCCTCGAGGTCGTGACCGGGTCGGTCGGGAATCATCTGCAGGTTCAGCCCTGCCAGTCTAGCCTGGGTCCAGTTTGGCGCGTTCCACCCATTGACACCCCAGAGCAGTCGCACCTCGGTGATCCGCCCTTCACGGTCGAGGTAAGGCACTTCCCGGGCGACGATCTCGTCCGTGAAGATGGGAGAAAACTCTTCCCTGCCGTTCCTCACTACAACGAACCGGTAGTGCAGTTGATAGGAATCTTTGCTGTCAAGGTATCGCGGGATCTCGATCACCGCCTGACGCACTTGGGGGTTGGAGTGTGGCACCACTGCCAGCACCTCTTCTTCCTCTTGACCTTCCCAGCGCGCCGGTTCTCCCAACGGAGACCACAGGTAACGGATCTCGACCATGCCGATACCCGGCTCCCGGTCAATCCACACTTTGGTTAGCTGAAACACAGCTCACCCCCTTAGACCGCCTTTGTGACTGCTTGCTCAGAAAGGCTCCGTTTTACTTCGTAGCTCCGGACCGTTGGTCTGCCCAGAAAGAGCGGCGTGATACGGGTGAAGAGTTCCCGCGCCACCTCACCGTCTGC
>CAZAYE010000114.1:0-8245 GCA_964489255.1 uncultured Enterobacteriaceae bacterium | reverse complement strand
AAACGGCCAATATGGTTACTCACCGCCAGGGTGTACCACACGTGACCCTGACGATCGAAGCGAAGCGTGTGCGGATAGAGGCCCGGCGCGGGTTGATCCCAGATGTGAAAGCGCTCAGTCCGAGTGTCAAACCGGGCGAGCTTATTTCCCAAACATAGAGTGATCCAGACATTGCCCTCAGCATCGAGTTGCAAACTGTGCGGCGCGACCCGTGGAGACGCAGCCTGGAGACTGCCTGATGGGATCAGTCCAGGAAAAATTCCACCAACTGGCGAGTTTCCCGCCGGGATCGACCAAGCCTTTCGCTCTCCAGAACGAGGGTCGAGGCGTACCAGCAGGTCGCGGGTGAGATCCACGCTGTAGACTCTGCCATCTCTCGCCACTGCCACATCATGCGGAGAGGAATACGGACCCTCCATTTCCCATTCCGTGATCGTCGCGCCAGTCGCCTCGGGCGAGAGCGGAGGAGGAAGAGAGAAGCTCTCGCGCTGTCCGTTCACACTGTACGCGCGCCGGAGCAGAGCAGGCATGGTCCTGCGCAGTTCGGGTGAAAGCACTCCACCCATGGTCGCCATGCGGTCGAAGATTTCTTGCCATTCAGTCTCACTGCGCGGCAGGCGGGTGACAGGACTTCCCTGCTGATGGCAATAGGTGCACTGACGAGCAAACTCCTCTTTCGAATGTTGGTCAGGAAAAGGGATGCGGGCAAACCAGTAATTGGCCGGTAATTGTTCCGCAATGCTGTCTGTAGGCTTGAGCGTGATATCGTGGAGCAACTCTTGAGGCGAGAGATCGATCTCGTCGATATCATCGCGAAAACCGATCAGGCGGGTGCGCAGTTGGTACGGTTGGGCCTTGAGGGTTCGTAGGCGGTAATATCCAGTCGCGTCAGTGTACACTGTGGTATGGATGCCAGCGCCAGAGTCGATCGCAGTCACCATAACCCCAGCGAGGGGCCTTTTGTCGACACCTTGAACTTGCCCGGAAAGTACGGCCGCGCGCGCGCGACCGAGCAGCATGACGGTGACGCATACGCATAGAGTAGCCTGCCAGAAGATCCTTCGCATTGCTCCCCCCTCCCTTACTGCATGCATGCGCGGCGACGATTTGACGGACTGACTCTGGTGTGGCCAAAGCGCCAAGGTTGATTGCCTGAAAACCAAAATGCATAGACCCCTCTCCTCCCCCTCAGGCGCTCCGCAGCATTAGCACACTGCCTTCGCCATCGCCCGCAATGTAAATCGCCCCATCACTGCCTATAGCGAGACCACCAGAAAAGTCCATGGGCCCACGGGAGGTGCCAGAAGGATCACCAACGGGAAGATGGGTGGCGAGGACATCCTGCTGCCCGGAGACAAGATTGACAGCGCGGAGTTCTTTGGTCCCGCGATCGAGAACCAGGAGGGAGTCTTGTCGTAAGGCGATTCCCTTGGGCTTATCGAGGCCGTCAACAACCGAGGTGATTGCACCACTTGCAGCGACTCTGGCGACCCGTCCACTCCCCAACTCACTGACGAAGAGTGTCCCATCGCTCGCCGCGATGACCTCACAGGGTTGCGAGAGGCCGGATGCTATCGTTGATACTTGTCCAGCCGTGTCGATACCTAGGAGCTTACCAGAGCCGGCTTCAGCTACCGCGACTCTCCCATCAGGCATGCAGGCTACACCATATGGTTGCGTCAATTTGCGCACCAGGGTTTTGAAGGGCCGGCCGTCGGGAAAATACTGCACGACATCGCCGGTGATCGTCGTGAGCCACAACTCCCCCGGCGCGCCAGCCGCCAGACTCCGCACGAAACCAGGGAAGCTGTTATCAAGGAGGCCCCCAAGCCGAGTGATTTCCTTCGTCGCAGAAATAACGGCGAGACTCAAACCATCGTTGACATAGAGCTGCCCGTCGCCTCCGCAGGCGATCCCCCAAGGACCGACAAAGCCACCGGGAACAAGGATGCGTTCCGTATTGCTCCCATCCGTGGCCACTTCAGCGACACCACCGTCTACGAAATGAGAAATGAAGAGCCGATTGTCCGGGCTAAAGGCGAAGTTATCGATGCCTGGTCTGACCTTGGCGATCACGGTTTTTGCGCCGCTCTGCACGTCGATACGGACAATCTCTCCGTTGCCGGCCTGCGGGACGATCAGTTCTCCACGACGGTTGAACTTCACCGCCGGTGGAGACTTGAGCCCATCAGCGACTTTTTCTCGCACGCCAGTTTCCACATCAACGCGCCAGACTTCTCCAAGCGGGACTAGAGGAAAATAGAGTTGGCCATCTGGCCCAACCATCAAGGCATTCGGCCCGCGTAGCTCATCGGCGATCATCCGGGGCGCACGGCCAGTGTGAGGATAGAGTTCAAGGATGCGTCCACCACGGCGAAACTCGTCGATGAAGACCCGATCCTGATGCACCGTGATCCCGTTGGCGCCAGGCAGATTGTCTGCGACCACGCGCACCGTGCCGTCCGGGGCGCGTGCACATACGCGCGCGCTCATGACCTCGGTCGCGTACATCGTGCCGTGAGAGTCAAAAGCGACATCATCAGGGGCAACAATCGGCCCGCCCAGAGGAGAGATGATCTCCAAACTGCCGCTGTTGATGTTGATCGCGGTGATCTGACTGCCAAACGCTTGCGTGACATACAGGCGGCCATCTGGGCCAAACTGCATGCCATTGGCGCCAAAGAGACCGCTCGCGGGCATTAAGCGAGAGACTTGCCACCCAGGTGCGGCCTGCGGTTCCCGCGCCGCCGAGCCAAGTAACGCCTGGTATCTGTTCATTCTCCCTCCCTTAGGGTGCCAGGTTGATACGTACCTTCGCCCCCCGCAGCAGCCCTACCATAGACACGGGTGGGATGTATAGAGCAGCTTCTCGTTCTCCGACTCTCGTCAGGGACACTTGGCCTGAAAGTGATCTCCGAGCACGCGAGCGACACAGCAGGTGAGACGCATGCCCGTCGCCAGATCGAGAAACTCGTTCGGTCCATGCGCGTTAGAGTGCGGCCCGAGGACGCCAGTGATCATGAACTGCGCTTGAGGAAACTTCTCGCCCAGCATGGCCATGAAGGGAATTGTGCCGCCTTCGCCCATGTAGCACGTTTCCTTGCCGAAGAATTCCAGAGACGCTCGTTTCAGCGAATCCTCCAACCAAAGATCGAGGGCCGGCGCGTTCCAACCCGAAGCACATTGTTCGGACTCGAACGTGACCTTGGCCCCATAGGGAGGGTCTTTCTCGAAGAGTTGCTTTAAAAGAGCCGTCGCCGCCCTAGCGTCAACTGTAGGTGGAAGCCGTAAAGAGACTTTGGCAGCAGTCACTGGTCGCAACACGTTCCCGGCTTTATCAAGCGGCGGCAAACCCGCAGCCCCAGTGATTTCAAGCTGGGGGCGCCAGGTGCGATTGAGCAGGGCTTCTTTGACCTCACGCGAGACCGGCCCCGTGCCTTGCTGGAAGGGATATTCGCTGTAGACGGTCGCTCCAAGCACCTGAGCTGTGGCAGTCACCTGGCGTAAGCGTTCAGCGGGAATCTCAACATAGAATTCACGAGACAGGATTTCTCCGGTTTTCTCATCTTCCAAGCGGCTCAGCAATTGACGCAGAATTCTGAACGTCGAAGGCACGATGCCACTGGCGGCGCCGGAGTGTACCCCTTCGGTGAGGGTGGAAACGGTGAGCGTGCCCGTTGCCAGACCACGGAGAGAGGAGGTGACCCAGAGTTGTTCATAATTGCCACAGCCAGAATCGAGACAGATGACGAGGCTCGGCGTACCGATGCGCTCCTTCAATGCATCGATGTAGTAGGGCAGATCACCGCTTCCGCTTTCCTCGCAGGCTTCGATAATGACCACACAACGGGCGCAGGGTACGCCTTGCAGCTGCAAGGCCTTGAGCGCAGTAAGTGAAGCGAAGGCGGCATAGCCGTCATCTGCGCCGCCGCGACCGTAGAGCCTGCCGTTTTTGATTACCGGCATCCATGGTCCAAGGCCTTCGTTCCAGCCATCCATCGGCGGTTGTTTGTCGAGGTGGCCATACAGGAGCACGGTCTCAGTTGAGTCACCAGGAATTTCAACAAAGAGCAACGGAGTCCGGCCTTCAAGGCGAATCACATCCAGAGTCAGACCTGGCCCTTCCTGGGCCTGGATCCAGTTGGCAATCAGTTCGACCGCCTGGTCCATGTAGCCGTTAGAGTGCCAGTTCACGTCGTAAGCCGGGGACTGGTTAGGGATGGTGAGATATTCCCTGAGAGCGGGGGTGATACTGCTTGTCCACGTTTGTTCGACAAAGTGACGGGTTTTGGTGGTGTCCATGGGTTGACCTCTTTTCTTTTCAGGAGTGATTTCGGCACTAGACACCCTCACGGCGTGCCTGCCCGGCCTCAAGTTCCGACCTGCTCAACCAATAGCAGGCAAGCGGAGCAGGCACTTTGAGGATGCGCGTTGATGCCGAAGTGTCAGCAAGCACGAGGGGGCCAAAGTCATCAAGTTCCTTCGTGATCACATACCCGCGGTCAATCTTTCGTTGAGTGCAGAACTGGGCGAGACCTTTGAGGTCAGCTGGCTCAGTATGCTGGTTACGGTATTTCACCTCGAACGGCACCCGCTGCCCTTCGAGATCCGCAATGATGTCTACTTCTTGATCCTTGCGACCACGCCAATACGAAAACCCCATGCTCCGTTGATAGTAGCAGGTGAACACATGCTTGAAGAACGCGGTCTCTACCGCCTGCCCCAGCAGCGCTGCATCGTCCAGCAAAGACTTCCCTTTGAGCAGCACGCTGGGCGCGATCGCTGCGTCCGCCAGGTAGATCTTGGGCCGGCCGCGCAGGATTTCTTTGCCATAGCCCAAGGGCATCAGACGATGAATGAGGTGAGAAGCCTCCAGCAAGTTGATAAAGTTCTCCACCGTTGGCCGCTTGAGTTGCAAGTTTGAGCAAAGCCGCGGCAGGTCAAGCAAACTGCCATCATGCAAGCATAGGTAGAGAAAGGTCTGTTCCAGCTCCACTACACGCCGTACGCCATAGAGCGCCGTCATGTCACGTTTGAGTACCTTGTCGACGATATCCTCGCGCAAGAGCTTCTGCGCGAGCGTGATACTTTCTACTAACGCGCATTGGGGAAAGCCACCGCGTAAAAGGTAGTCATGGAAAAACCCGACAAGATCCTGTGCTTCTACGGCCACGCGCACAAACTCGGCAGGTTGCCAATCAAACAACCTAGTTAACGAGGAGACTGCTGGCAGCATGGGCAAAGGCAAGCGTTTGATTTGGAGATATTCGTAGAAGGAAAGGGTTGCGAGCCTGATCGTGTGCCACCGCCCTACACCTGACTCCTGGCCTTCACTAACGAGCGGTGTAGCTGAGCCTGTCACCGCAATGCGTCTCCGCTTCTCAAAATCGACCTGATGTTTGAGCCAGGTTTGCCAGTTTTGGGTAATCTGGATTTCGTCGAGGAACAGATATTCGACGCCATCACGGGCTGGTTCGATTTCGCGCCACAGCTTTAGCATTCCATCAAGCCCAACCAATTTAAGCAACGGGTGATCAAAAGTTACGTAGAGGACATCGTTAGATGCGACGCCTTGGTCGAGCAACGCCTCAATCACCTGCAGGAACAGAGTGGTCTTACCGGTCTGGCGCGCGCCAGCAAGCAGCAGCGCCCGCCCTGCCGGCGGGTTCTCTAGCCATTGCATGATCTCGCTAAATGCGGTGCGACGCCACGACGGCAGATCAGGAAAACGCCCACCTGCCCACCAGGGATTGTACTGGCGTAAAACGGCAAACAGCTCAGCCTGAGACGCAATCACGCCCAAAAACTAACAAACGAGCAAAAACAATGAAAGTATATTTGTATTATTTTGATCATTTTATCTGTTTTGGAGATTTTTGGGGCTATTTTGTGCGTTCGGTACACAGAACCGGTAAAGATGATCAGCGCTGATAGCAGACTTAATCCTTTTAGGGCGCTATTCGTTGCAGAATATGGAATCGCCAGTAAGCAGACCGTTCGGAAAGTATGTTAGAGGAACTCTCTATTTCCATGTCGCCGCGCTCGATGAACTCGATAACCAGCTGCGAAAAACAGTGCGGCTCGCTGCCAGACAAGCGGGGCTCGATATGGAAACCGGGTTTAACATCGTCAAACTAGACCGAGAAGGCAACCAGGTCTCCCTCCTTTACTATGATCGGTTTTTCGACGACCCGTTTCCTGTCCTGCGGTGTTCGTATATCGTCGATTCAGCATCTGGTCGTACAAAGCGGCTGAACTACGATCCTTCCTCAAATCCTCCTATCCTCCATCGTAAGGAACTTCTCCTTCCAGCCGACCACCCCCAAGTTCCTGTCTTTCAAGCCCTTACCCGCCAACTCGAAGCTGCCGGTCTTTTCCGAGACTCACGACAAATTGGTTTTGCACGGGAGTGGCAAAAGCGACTCCGGTCAGCGGGGTATGAGGTTCAAGGTCATCAGCTCATCGCCCTTAATGGCACCTCAGGATCAGAGGGATGTGACACAGAAGACTTAGCCCGGTACCGGACAGCAATCAGCCGCTATGCACTTTCGGCTCCTATGCAAGCACTGGGACGCTACGGGTATCTCGATGGCTCGCGGACCATCTTCGATTACGGCTGCGGTAAGGGAGGTGATGTACGTATCCTGTGTCAGAATGGCATACGGGCCTCGGGCTGGGATCCCTATTTTCTGCCAGACGCAGCAAAAACACGAGCAGACATCGTGAATATCGGTTTCGTCGTCAATGTCATCGAGGACCCATCAGAACGGGCGCAGGCGTTACTTGAAGCCTACTCACTGGCAGATCGGCTGAT
This sequence comes from uncultured Enterobacteriaceae bacterium, assembly GCA_964489255.1. GTDB lineage: Bacteria > Desulfobacterota > Binatia > Bin18 > Bin18 > CAZAYE01. The sequence goes on along the minus strand of CAZAYE010000114.1, from coordinate 1,431 downwards.
GTCTGTTGCTGCTATGCTATCCAGGAAGGAGCAGCTTAACGGCGAAGCGTATGCCGATGGCATGCGGACGAGCCGGAATACTTTTCAAAAGTACTATACGCAACGTGAGCTAAGAGATTACCTCCGTTCAGTACTCGACAAAGAACCAGTGGCAGTCGGGCCAGGGATTTTCCTCGTCTTCAAGGACGAACTCGAAGAGCAACGCTTTTTAGAGAATCGCTTCCGTAACCGTGGAGGACTCGACCAGTTAATTCGCCGCATTCCAAAACCGAGCCGAGAGGAAAGAGAACAGGCCTTCTATGACGCACATCGAGAAATCTTGGAGCCCCTGTGGAAGACGTGGCTTGAGTTCGGGCGTAAGCCGGAGCTGATCGAGGTAAAACGAGCTGCGGAGATCGAGGAACTGTTTAGGTCGCTCGGAAGGGCGCTCGGGTTTCTCGAACGATCTCATGGCGCTGAAGCGGTTGCGGCTGCTTTCCGCTCCCGCAAGGAGGACCTGACGGTTTACTTTGCTTTGCAGCAGTTCGAGCGACGGAAGCTCTACAAAACCTTACCCGATGAGCTTCGTCGAGACATCAAGGTGTTTTTCGCCAACTACCAGAATGCGCAGTCCGAAGCGAGACAACTACTCTTCTCTGCGGGTAACCGCGAACTCGTCCGGCAAGCATGTCGAGAGGCAGCAGCAAACGGGATTGGCTGGCTCGATGAAGACCGTTCATTGCAACTCCATACCAGCCTCGTTGAAAGGCTCCCTGCAGTCCTGAGGGTGTACGTGGGGTGCGCGAGCTTCCTGTACGGTGATGTGACCAACGCAGATCTGATCAAGATCCACGGTGACTCAGCTAAACTGACCTTGATGTCTTTCGATGACTTCGAGGGAAAAGCTCTTCCTCGCATGGTCGAACGCCTCAAGATCCGTCTCCACGATCAGGATATCGAGCGTTTTACCTATGGTAAGGAGTATGTCCCTCCTTATTTGTACCGGAAGTCCCGTTTCATTACCGAGGACTTCCCATACTATCTTGAACAGGTTGCCTTTGAACACGCACTTGAAGAGCTTCATCTCTTCGACTTTCGCGGTTACGGTCTTCCTCCGCAGGTATTTGATGACCGGTTAAGAGCCGCACGTTTAGAAATTGAAGGCTTTGAGTTGAAACCGACCCGAACACTGCCGAACCTTGATGAAAAATGTGGTAAATATCTGACCTTCCGTAATCTCATCGAGTGTGGGGCAATTCAGGCGAAAACACGCATCCCTAACGTTCCAGAACACCCTGAGACCTACAACGCGCTTGCCCAGCTTGCCGCATTAGTGCTTGATCCGGTGATAGCCTATTTCGGCCCCATTACCCTGACGTACGGTTTCTGCTCATGTGAGCTGGCAAAGCAAATCCCTAACCGTATCGCCCCCGAGCTTGATCAACATGCAGG
>CAZAYE010000113.1:0-8263 GCA_964489255.1 uncultured Enterobacteriaceae bacterium | reverse complement strand
ACACCATGCTGCTCCACAAACAGGCCGGTTCCTGGTTCTTCCTAGCCGAGATTTTAGTGAGCCTCGATCTCGAAGGAGACGGAATTCCGCGTGCCCACTGCGGCAAGTGCACCCGGTGTCTCAGCGATTGTCCCACTGGAGCTTTGGCTGAAGGCTACGTGCTCAAACCGCCACTGTGCATCTCCTACTTGACGATCGAACACCGAGGCCCGATCCCTCATGACCTGCGACCCAAACTGGGCAACTGGATCTTTGGCTGCGATGTGTGCCAGGAGGTGTGCCCGTGGAACGAGAAGTTTGGCCGATCGCGTGATGATCTCGTTGATGAGCTCTTCCCTTCACTGCCGGCCCTCCTGTCGCTCGACGAAGCCGGGTTTCACGCCCGGTTCGGTCGCAGCGCCGTGCGCCGCGCCAAACGGCGCGGACTGTTACGCAATGTCGCTATCGCCTTGGGCAACAGCGGGAATCCCGAAGCAATCGCTCCGTTGCGTGCGGCGTTGCACGATCCAGAACCGCTCGTGCGTGCTCACGCGGCCTGGGCGTTAGGGCAGTTTACTGAGCCGGAGGCCCGCACTGCTCTGCTGCAACACGTAGGTCGCGAGGAAGACGAGCAGGTGCAGGGAGAGGTGTTGGCCGCATTAGGTGAAAGACCAATTCCTCTTGCTCCCTGGCCTTGAAAGAACTCATGTTCATGATAGTTGCGCCGTCACACGGGAACACCGGAGTGGTGCCGCCTGTCCTAACTCAACACACACGACATCGGGACACTGCCGACCGCCTCAGGCAGGAGCGGAGGATTGAGTCCACGGCATGCCGCATCGGTCCCAACTTAAGCGTGATTCCCTTGTTTTTTGTACCTTTGCCACGCTTTTGAGTCCCTTCCCCCCTTGCGGGGGAAGGTCAGGATAGGGGGTTGCCGCGGCTCCAGCTCTGCCGGAGGCCCCCTCACCCTAGCCCTCTCCCGCGAGGGGAGAGGGAACTCACATCCACAAGGCTGGGTAGGCTCTGTTGCTCCACTGGCCCTTGTGTCATAGTTCAACCCTGGAACAGTTTCCCAACGCACAGGAGGAATACGCCATGAAAGCCGCGGTGTTCTACGAGTACAAAGCCCCTCTACGGGTCGAAGACATCGATATCGATAAACCCAAACGTGGAGAGGTCCTGGTGAAGCTGGCTGCGAGCGGCGTCTGCCACAGTGATCTCTCGGTGATCAACGGCACTATCCCCTTCCCTCCTCCACCTGCGGTGCTCGGCCACGAAGGGGCTGGGATTGTGGAAGAAGTCGGCAGCGATGTCACCGCCGTCACACCAGGGGATCATGTGATCCTTTCCTGGCGTCCTTCCTGCGGGAAGTGTGGTTACTGTGTCACCGGCCGGCCGCAACTCTGCCAAACCATTGGCTTGGCGCTCTTGCAAGGGTATCTGCCTGACGGCACCAGCCGGTTACACAAAGGGGGAACGGAGATCAAACACTTCACCGGTGTTTCCTCTTTTGCTGAATACGCGGTCGTGCCCGAGACGGGCATCGTCAAGATCCGCACGGATGTCCCTCTTGATGCGGCAGCTCTGGTTGGCTGTGGCGTCATGACCGGTGTGGGGGCAGTGATTAACACCGCCAAGGTGGAACCAGGTTCGAGTGTTGCCGTCATTGGCTGCGGGGGCGTTGGGCTCAACGCGGTGCAGGGCGCGGTTCTTGCTGGAGCGGAGAAAATTATTGCGATCGACCTCAATCCTAAGAAGTTGGAGTTGGCCAAGCAGTTCGGCGCCACGCATTTTGTGAACCCTAAAGATGGAGACCCAGTGACACAGGTGCTAAGTCTCACGGATGGCCTAGGTGTAGATTACGCCTTCGAAGTTATTGGCAGGGCTGATACCGCAGTCCAGGCGTACAACTCGATCAGACCGGGTGGTACAGCTGTAGTGGTCGGCGTGGCCAAGCCCGACGATATGATGACCATCCCAGCAATCTCTCTATTGCAGGAAAAAACGCTGAAGGGTTCAATCTACGGCTCCGCTCGCCCCAGTGTCGATATGCCCAAGTTGCTCGACCTTTACCTGAATAAGAAACTGAAGCTCGATGAACTGGTCTCCCGCCGTATCAAGCTGGCGGAGATCAATGCCGCCTTCGAGTGGATGGAAAAAGGCGAAGTCGCACGCAGTGTGATTGTATACTGAAAGAGCAGTCAGCTATCAGCTTTCAGTCATCAGCCAAGCATTGAGACTCGCTCTTAGGCGCGTCTGGCCTTTCTCTTCGCCGCCTTGCCGGCGGCCTTGGTCGTCCTTGCTGCGGCTTCACGCCCCCTCTCCGGCGGCGTGAAGATCCCCCGCTCCTGCATGAGCCGGATCTGCCGCTGGATGACTTCCGTTGCGTACTCCGCATGCTGCATCGGCGTGCGCGTGAGCCAGAGATTCTTGGGGTAGATCGGTTGCTCGTAGATTAACGCTAACAACTCCGTCCGTAAGTCCTTCAGCCAGTTCATCAGTGGTGAACGTGCGCGGAATTCCCGTAAGGCTGCGATATCAATCACCCCACCGCAATAGGATGAACCAGAACCATAATCGTGCCGCGCAACCACCCGGCCCTTGAAGTCCACAATCATTGAGTGACCACCGAAGGCATCCACCGGCAGGTGTGAGTCTGGCAGCAGATAGTAAGTGCCCAGGTTGGGAGCGACGACGTAACAGGTATTATCCAGAGCCCGGGCACGGTTCTGTACCTCCCAGGCACCATTCCCCACGTGCGGCTCGGGGTACGCGGGTCGGCAGATCACCTCAGCCCCGTTCATCGCCAGTCCACGGATGAGTTCCGGATAGGAACCTTCGTTCGCCATGCACAGACCAATCTTACCGATATCGGTATCTGCCACAGGGAAAAAGGCGTCAAGGGAACGGCCATGGATCTCGATCCATTTGTCCCACACATCATGCGGACACACTGAGTGCTCAACCGGGAACAGCGGTGAATTCTTGCGATGCCGTAAGATGACTTTGCCACGAGGGGAAATGAGAAACACACTGTTGAAAAAGAGCCCGGGAAATTCTGGCTCCCGGGCTTTGGCCGTCGCCACCACATAGGCGTTGAACTCTTGCGCAATCTTGCCTAGCAGCTCGGTCTCTAAGCCGGGAATGTCAATGGCAATTTCTTCGGCATATTTCTTGTGATCCCAGTCGAATACCTCGTCAGTGAACCCCTGGAGCGCGCCTTCGGGAATGACAATGAGCCGTACTGGCAGGTCTAGACTAGAAAGCCAGCAGGCTGCGGCGCAGACTTCGTGAATATGTTCGAGGTTGACCGAAATCTGCTCTCGCTTGAGGACTCCACGTACGGTCGATGAGATTCCTACTGCGGTATACGATTGTACTGCCCTTGCCATCAGCCGGTCTCCTTGTTTGCTCATGCGGTGACGGCGGACGATAGCATGCAGCGTCGGGGGAGGAAAGGCGCGCGAAAAGCCGCTATAAAAATCATATGACGCACGCCATAACCGAACCATCTCCTACCCTTACCCATAGCCGCCTGCCGGTCGTTGCCATCGTCGGCCGACCCAATGCGGGCAAATCGACCTTGTTCAACCGGCTCATCCGTCAGCGCAAAGCCGTGGTGGACGCTACCCCTGGAGTGACACGCGATCGCAACTTTGCCCAAGCAACCTGGGAAAACCTGTCGTTTATCTTAGCCGATACCGGCGGAATCGACCTGAGCGAAAAAGCGGGTGTCGTGGGTCGCGTCCAAGACCAGACCCAACTCGCGATCGCTGAAGCTGACCTCATCATCTTTCTTTTTGATGGAAAGGGAGGCGTCAACCCAGCCGATACCGAGGCGGTCGATCTGTTGCGCCGCAGTGGGAAGCCAGTGTTTTTTGCGGTCAACAAAATCGATGGAGACAAGCAGGAACCCGCTTTAGCCGATTTCTTTTCGCTTGGGCTCGATACTCTTTTCCCAATCTCCGCTGCTCACGGTCGTGGCGTGGCCGACCTCATGGATGCAGTTATCGGTGCTTTCCCGCAGCCAGCAAGCGAGGAGCAACGAGCAGAGGAGGTCGCCCCTGCCCCTTCCGCAGGAGTCGGCATCCTGCGAGTTGCTATTGTCGGCCGTCCCAACGTGGGCAAGTCCTCCCTGTTGAATCGCCTAGTGGGCTTTGAACGTTCAATCGTGGACCCTACACCCGGGACCACCCGCGATGCCATCGATAGCCTGATCGAGTGGCAAGGCAAGCCTATTCTGCTGGTTGATACTGCTGGTGTCCGCCGGCGTACTCGCATTCACGAGTACATTGAACAGGCGAGTGTGCTCATCGCCTTGAAGGCCCTTGAACGGGCGGAGGTTGGCTTACTGATCATCGATGCCGTGGAGGGAATGACCGACCAAGATGCACGTCTGGCTCATTACGCCTGGGAGCGCGGTCGCGGTCTCGTGTTGGTCGTCAATAAGTGGGACACCATGCCATCCGCACGCAAGGATCAGACGCGTTACCGCGAAGACTTGCACCACTTCTTTCCGGTCACCCTACCGTTGCCCATCGTTTTTCTGTCCGCCCTCACCGGCTCCCGTGTGAATACGCTCTTGCCAACGGTTGAGCGGGTCGCCCAGGCCCATGCGGCTGAGATCCCCACAGCACTGCTGAACCGCCACCTCCAGGAGTGGACGCGGCGGTATCCACCGCCGAGTTACAAAGGGAAGCAACCCAAACTATTCTATGCGACCCAAGTCTCCACTAAGCCGCCCCTGATTGCCATCTTCACCAGCGTGCCTGAAGGGATCCTGGCATCCTACACCAGGTACCTAGAGAACCAACTCCGTCAAACATTTGAGCTCATCGGCACACCAATCAAACTGAGTTTTCGTGCTCGGCGGAAAGAGCGGGAAGCGTAGGGGCATGGCATGCCGTGCCCCTAATGGATTTTGACAACCAACATAGGTAATCAGGATTTGACAGAGACGCGCGGCAAGACCCCTGGTGGCACGGGCTTCTAGCCCGTGCTCTGGAACAGGCTGGAAGCCTGTTCTACCGGAGGTCGCATTACCGATTTCGTTCGTCAAATCTCATCAGTGTGACTGCCCAGACAGTAAGAGGCTACCTCACAACTCCCTGTCCCCAATTGCCGTGGAAGCCATAGGGAACACGGTGCGGCAGCTTTACAGTTGCCAGAGGCTTGTCTTCAATATTTTCTGCGTCGAGGATGAGGAGAGCGCTCCGGTTCTCTTCGTGTCGGTAAACAACCGTCAGCAAGAACCCTACTCCTTCGCGCGCTTGAAGTGACCGTGGCACGAAGACGGGCTCAGAGGTGAAGCAGGTGGCGCCGAGGTTGTGCATACGACGCGTGCCGGTCTTGTGATCGTAGTGGAAGATGGCATTAAAGAAACCAGCGTCGATAGGAGAGCCGGCGCGCCCACCGGCATAGCCGTAACGGTAACGCAGACCGGCGTAGCGTTCGTCCAGGCGTGGGAACTCGGCCGGGTCATCATCCAATCGTTCTTCTTTCACCGTGCCGCTCACAAGATCAAACGTCCACCGAGTGAGGAAAGCCGAGAGTCCTTGCTCAACTCCCTGAGAGCTGGCCTCTCCATCAAAGAGCGGCAGCCGCTCAAAGCGACACACGTCCGCGACCACCCGTCCGTTCTCGGTGTAGGCATTCATGGGATGAAAGACGTAGCAGGGATCAGTCGCAAACCAACGGACATCCGCATTGCCGCCGTTCCGTGGCATAATGCCAATTTTGGTCCCTAACTCTGGCTCCCAGCGGATTGGCATACCCGAGGCAAAGTTCTCAAACCGGAACGTTGCCGGGAAAACCATGAAAACGACATGGTCCCGCGTCGTGATGAAGTCGTGCATCATGGTTGGCACGGGTACCTCGATCTCTTCGCTCCGCACCACTTCCCCGGCGGCGGAGGCAACGTAATACCGTAGGTACGGAGGAAACGGGCTATAGCCAAAGAACAGCAACTCCCCGGTCTCGGGATCGATCTTCGGGTGGGCGGTCATAGGACCGAGCAGTTTTCCGCCAAAATCATAGGGTCCAATAGTGTCAAGGGTATGCGGGTCAAGCTCGTGCGGCGGGCCTGCTTCCCACAAGGCCAACAGCTTTCCTGCGTGCACGATGATATTAGTATTGGCGGCATTCGGGAAAATCCCCTGAGCGCGAGGATCGGAGGCGTTCAGGTCATTCAGCCCGCCGAAGAGGGCTTCTCCAGCGTCGCGCTCCATGGTGAACCGCTGGGTCCGCACCCAGCGGTTCCGGTAATGTACCTTCCTGTCACTTAGGGTGAAGGCATGAATCATGCCGTCGCCATCGAACCAGTGGTAGCGTCCCCGCGGGGCAAACTGAGGGTTCGGGCCGTTACGGTACAGCGTCCCGTTCAGTTCACCAGGGATCTCCCCCTCGACGACGAGATCGTGAATCTCTCCTTCCATCGGCCACGGTGCGTAATTCCCACGCAAAAAAGGCTCATCGGCAAACGGTCGGCTCATACCACAGCCCTCCTTGGCTTTTCACGGTAGATGAACTCACCCTGGTGCGCCGAGCGGCTCATGGCGTGGCCGCGAGAGGTGATCCAGTTGGCCTGGCCGTAGCGAAGCGCGGCTTGAAGAGGGAGACCATTGAAGGAATAAACACCAGCGCGCCGACTACGTGCAAGAACAGGATCAGCGTGAGCAAAAACGCCATCTCGGCCTGAAATTTCATGGGAAAGAACAGCCAAAAGATGACACTGGCCGTCAGGGTGGTGCCGGTGAAGAGAATCGCCCGCCCGGTGGTCATCAAGGCCTCATCGATGGCTTGATCAATATCGTGGAAGCGCCCGTACTCCTCAGTAATGCGCGAGAGCACGTAGTAACCATAGTCGATCCCGATCCCAATCCCGATCGCGGCGATGGGCAGCGAGTTGATGTTCATGTCGATCCGGGTCCAGTACATGATCGCCTCAGTCAGTGGCTGGGCCACAATCGACGGGATCATCACAATCAGCGCACCGGCCAGAGACCGATAGGTCAAAAAGCTCAGCAGAAAAACCGTGGCCAGCACGAGGTAGAGGTTCACGCGATATGACCACTCAACCTCTTCATTCACTGCGGCCAAAATGCCTATGAGTCCGCCCGCCAGGCGGAAATCGATACCGTCTACCGGATTAGCGGCAATGTACTCCCTGGCTTGCCGTAGGGCCCCCACAATCGTGTCGTACGAGTAGTCTTTAAAGTAAATGGTAATGGTCGCGTGCTGGACATTTTTATCCACCAGACGTTCCAGTGCCCCTGCGCCGTCGCCCATCAGCATCATGCCAATGAGATTGCCAATGTCTTTCGACTCCGAGGGCAGCACCGCCCATTTGGGGACCCCCTCTTCAAATCTGCGGTAGAGCTGGCGGAGGACATCGACGATGCTGGTGCTCCCGCCAGCTCTCGGGTTCTCTCTCTCCATCGTCCGCTGAAACCGTTCTAAAGCGTTGAGCGCTTCGAGTTGGCGGAAGACCCCAGGTGCTCGCCCTTCGGCGACAATGACAAGTTGCGAGATGCCGGCAAACTGCTTCTCGATGATGCGATCGTACGCCACATTATAGGGGTGATCAGGGTAGAAGAGGGCTTTGCCGATCGAGACGTCGCCAATCTTCAGCTGGCGTGAGTAAAAGAGACCAACCAGCAAGGCAAGCGCAAAACCCGCTGCCGTCAGGTAGCGCAGGTCACCGTGGCTGACTTTGACCAGGGACCGGTTGATGCCGGTGTAGATCCGGTCCGACAGACGCTGACCAGTCTGGGGATCACGGCGGGGCGGATTGAGAAAAGAGAGGATGATGGGGTGCAAAGTCACAACACTGATCGAGATGGTGAGGATCCAAAAGCTCGACATCACGGCCAGCTTTTGAATCGCGGCAATGCGGGCCACCGCTAAACTGAGGATGGCGAGCCCATCGGAGGCGATCGACACCAGCGCTGGCGAAAACAGGCCGAGGTAGGATTGACGAATCGCGGCATCCCTGTCACCCAAGCGAAAGTATTCTTCATGATACCGTTCCATCGATTGCACGGAGTGCGAAAGGGCTCGGGCGGTAATGAGCAAGAACACCACGATCATCAGCAGGTCAATGGTGAATCCCATGTAGCCCGCAAATCCCAGCGCCCACCAGGTGCTCAGGGCTCCAGAAAACAGCGGGATCAGCACGCCTTGGAGCGTGCGGAAATAGAACCACAAGAGGACCACGATCGACAGAACGGTAAGCGTAGTAATGCCCAGCACCCAGTTTTTGTAACTGAAGATCCAACAGAGC
>CAZAYE010000112.1:0-8344 GCA_964489255.1 uncultured Enterobacteriaceae bacterium | reverse complement strand
CCATCGTGCTCCCTTGAGGTTTCCCCTACCTCAACCACGAAGCCTCAGGCTTGTCAGATCGGCTTCCCCGCCGCAGGCGAACTCTACACTCGTGCTGAGCTCGTTGTCAAGGAAAATCTTCATTTTTCGGCTCCTCGGCAGACTTCAGCCTTGCTGTGCACCGTTAAGTCGCTTGAGAGAGTCGGAGATGGTTGAGAAAGGAGGAGAAAGCCAAAGCGGGGCTCTATAGCAGTTGCTAAAAGTGGTGTTCGTGCTTCGATAGGCTCAGCACGAACGGAAAATCTTCAACGCTTCCCATACCGGTCCCGTTCGCCCTGAGCCCCCCCTTCGACTCCGCTCAGGACAGGCTTGTCAAAGGGTGAACGCGGGAGGTTCCCTACCTGCCAGATCCTCAGCTGGCACTTCGTTGGCACCGTGAAATCGAAAGAGAAAGCTCGGTCCGAGAGCTGGCAGGCTTGGCGAAATGAGAGCCAAAGAATGTGAGCGAGGATCTGGAGTATCTGTGTCAGGTCGGGTTGGTCGAGTTTCGCCCGAGTGCTGTTCATGGCAACGCCCGTGCCCCTGTCGTCCCCTACGACCGGGTAGACTTCAGCCTTGATCTGCGCGGCAGAGCTGCCCAAGTAGCTCTGCCATAGACACCCTCACCCTCACCCTCTCCCTCTGGGAGAGGGGACAGAACTCTAAGCTGGAATGAGAGGAACGAATTCCAGTCCCGCTGGGTTTCGCGTTGCTCAACCCGGCTTACGACCCTATGACCTAGTCATGGGACAAGGGGTTATGATTTCTCTGAGACCAACTCTTGAAGAAGCTTGCGAATGTGATCGAGAGTAGCCTGGTTGACCCGCCCAAACGTTTTGACCACAAGGGATTGAGCCAGAGTGTAGATTTTATCTACTCGAACCTTGCCTGGTCGGTTCAGAGTGCCCTGAATCAGGTCAGCAGAGGTGATTGTGAAGCTGTAATCTACCGGTTGCGGGTTTGAAGTCATTGCCACCACAACCATGTCCTGGGTTTTCTGATTGTAAGAGCTGCCAGAGATGACGATCACCGGCCGACGCCGGTTAGACGAGAGATCGGTAAAAGGGATAGGAATGAGGACAATATCGCCCTGCTCAGGCATTGTTCCAATCTTCGTCGTCCAGCGGGTTGTCCCAGAAATCAAGGCTACTCTGGGCGGCTGATATCAAGTCATCAAACCTCTCGCTTGACTCTGCGATGACAAAGACCGTCACATGGGCTCCTGGCGGCAATGGCACACTCAGTTCTACACGCCCTTCCTCTTTTACTTCTACATCATATTTGAAAGCTGCTTTTTGCACTGGCTTCACCTCTGCCTTAGGGACGGACTAGAGAGATCTTAGCAGAGAAACTTGGGGCTCCCACAGGTCTCCTCCAACTTCAACCACGAAGCCTCAGACTTGTCAGGTTGGCTTCCCCGCCGCACAGAGACTCTACCTTAGCGCCGAGCTCGCTGTCAAGGAAAACCCCTACATTTTTACTCCTCGGCTGACTACAACTTGGTCTGTACCGCCGGGTCGTCCGAGAGGATCGGAGACAATCGGGGCGGAAGATTATCAAGCTCTATGATATCCATCCAAGGAGGCCTCACCATCGGTACGTGCGCGGGTAGGAAGATCCGTATCTCTTTACCACGCCAGAGTAGCTCTGGGATGATGTTGTCACAGATGTGGAAGCCGTTCTGCGAGGAGAGTTATGTAAGTGAAACGTATCAGAGTGACTGTTGTGGGCTGTACTTCACACAGACACAACCTGGTATCAGACAGGAACACGACAAGGATCCATCCGAAATACGGCCAGCCACCTCAAGGCGACCCAAGGGTTATCAAGCCTTTGAAATCAGCAAGCTTTTGGCATAGCTGATGAACTCCTGCACCTTTCCAGTAAAAGCACGAACTCTTCCCCACTCATCATGCATATGGTGAGGAGGATGACTCAAAGCGCGGCCACGGTAGTCAGCCCGGTGATAGGGCAAATTATCTGCCCGCCAGAGGTTGTTGCCCTTGCTATCGATCACATTGTAACTATAGCGGCTGATCTCCACCCCCTGCTTACCAAAGGCGTATTCCTCTCGTAGGGAGAGTGTGAGCTGCGCGGTCATAGGGACCGTAATGTGGAGGGTGCCAGTGAGAAGAGCACTCTCAACTGCAGCAGGAAACTCGACATGAAAACTTTCAGGGAGGGTGAAAGCCTCGGTAAGCCAGAGATAGATGGACCAGCAGCGATCGAGAAGCTGAGCCTGACGGCGGCCTTCAAACCGCATAGTCAGCGAGCTCTTTTAAGGGGAATTTGGCTTGGAAGGCCCGAAAATAGCTGCGATAAGCAATCGCCCACTGTAGGAAGTCTGGGTGGTCCTCAGCCGGAGTGCCGACAATCAGGGCATAAAAAATCTCGGACCGCATCTTGTACTTCTCTTCATACCGCTGCAGTTCTGCCGCCATCTTCGCTGTGACGTGATCGACTGAGAGGGTCCCCTGGGTTACCTTTTCGAGAAACTCTTTTTTGGTCAAGCGCTTCGCTGTCTTTCTTACTGGCATAGATGTCTCTCAAAACGTCCTGAAGTGTACTTGAAGAGAAAATCCAAAACAATGCGGAGAGCACGTATATAGGGCGGAAGCGTAGGGAAAGGTTCATCCCGTGGTCGAATGGGACCTGGTGCAGAGCAGTGTGGTTATCCCAGCCCTGAAATTGTTGTGGCTCGTCGCCGACAAACACCCCCAACCGGTCCGGGAACTGGCTGCCTTGGTGGAAACGGGAGCCAAAGAATGTGAGCGAGGATCTGGAGTACCTGCGTCAGGTCGGGTTAGTCGAGTTTCGCTCCAGTCCTGCCCACGGCAACGCCCGTGCCCCTGTAGTTCCGTATGACTGGCTGGACCTCAGCCTTGCTCTGCGCCGCTATATCGCGTAGCTCGACTTGTACCCTTTCGATGGTACGGATACCATCAGACAAAATGAGCAGGAGGAAACGAGGTCAAAAAAAGACTATCACCGAGCGGGAAAAGAGGAAGGTGGAGGGCTTCCCCTTAGTGGTAGAGATCTCCATCACCTATATGCCAGAAGATCGGGTGAGCCCCCTAAAATATCGGCTTCAGCTCTATCACGAAACCACGGGGGAGACCCTCGTCCGCTACGATATTCATCATGGCAAAAGTCATCACCGGCACTTCCTCAGTCGGGAGAATGTCGAGGAGTGGCAGGGGCTGGAAAAGACCATAGCTGCCTTTCAGCAGGATATCGAAACGATAAAAACCCGCATGCGAGAGAGAAAACTATGAAGGTCAGGAAGGTTCAAGTAGTTATTAAGAGTGAGGAGCAGTTTTGGCAGGACTTCAAAAGTCGGGTGGCGGATTTTTCTCGAGCGGCCCGCACGGGCAAAGAGATCAAGGGGCGCCCTGACACTGTAGTGTTTGGCAGCTTGGCAGAGATGGCACGAGCGCTGACCCCCCGCCGTCTGGAGCTTTTGGGGTTTATTCGTCGTCACCAGCCGGGGTCGGTACGGGAGCTGGCTGCGCTGGCCCATCGCGATATCAAAAACGTCAGTGAAGATGTGCGAGCTCTGGAGCAATATGGCTTCATTGATGTGAGTAAAGGGAAAGGTCTCCGCAAATCGCTGGCGGCAGACTATGAGCGGCTGGACGTTCAGGTCTATCTCTAGAACAGCAAGCGGCCACGGACTAGCCTTTTTATCCGCACATAGACAACAGGTCGGTCCTTCTCCCGCTGCCGCTGCGTAATCCTCCCCAACCAGGCTACTTCCAGACCCTCAAAGCACGAAGGACAGCGCTCCGAGAGAAGACCTGTTGTATCAATCTCAGGTCAATACGTTTGCCGACGAGGACATCAGAGATAATTGGGAAGCATATAGGGACCACTTCTTACGAGGGGAGTAACCCATGCACGTCTTGGAGAAAAAGCATGCGATCTTGATGACGGAATTCGACCGCTACGTGGTGGAGCACCCGAAGTTTGCTGCTCAGATTCCTCGTAACGCCTAAGTGGTGCTCCAGGTCGAGGGTGACGAGGATTATAACACCTGGAGTCGCAAGCTGGCTGAGAGACAGCAAGAGCCTGGGCAGCCGGTTATCTACGTCCACATTAAAGGCCTGAGGCCTGCCCGCCCGCGTCTGATTCGACCGACTGTAGGGGAGAGCCCTCGATCGCAGTCCCTCTAGTCATGACTTTTGCGAAAGCTGGGAAAGGCAAACGTCAATCATTCTAAATCGAAACACACGACATTGGCACACTCAGCGTAGCGTGCGCTGCGCGCACGTCTGCCCTGCTCGCCGCTATTGTTCGTGCGCATGGCGCACGCTACTGATTAAGGCTCAGGTGCATGAGTGTACGAATCTCCTGTGGTCCGATTTAGGCACATGCTTCGTTCCTACACAGCCTGAGTGAGGTGGCGCCTGAGGAGTTCCGCGTACTCCGGTGGCACGTAATGCCGCTCACTCCATGCATGTAACACCCGTTCAATACGTTGTGACAGGTCTGGCTGTCGCGGTACGATTGCTTCTTCCACATAGCGCAAGACGACCGGGAGCGCACTATGGCGTGTTTTTGCCTGCTGGATGCTGAGAGATAAAGCCACCAGCATCTCTTCTTTCGTCCCCACACATTCGAATGGTTTATGTGCAGCAAAGCCTAACAACTCTCCGATGATGGGGAGAGCATCAGCCCGCTCAAAGAGATCTTCGCCAAATATGCGCGTCACATCCTCGGCAGGCAGGAACGGATACAGCAAGGTAAAAGTCGAAAGACACTTGGCGCACTGCTTACACCAAGCTCCTTCCTTTTGTTTTCGGTTGCAACTAGTGAAGCTTTCGAAGTACTGCGGATAGCGCGCAAACAAGCGAGCAATTTGGATTTCGTACAACGGCCGGAGCAAACTGAAGTACTGCACGTGTTTGGTCAGGTAGGCCTGGGCGTACCAACGGAACGCGCTTTCAAAACGAAAGGTCTTCGAGTACTGGTGATTGACTTCACTGCCGAGGAATTCCACGTTGCCTTCATCGGCACTCCGCTCATTGGCCACAATCACCTGCCGATAACCACAGAGCGCCGCGCAGGTGACGCCTAACATCGCCAGATAGGCAGAAAATGGGGTATGCCCGTTGAGATAACCGGCTTGGTTAAGAACAAGCAGACGAGGATCGATCGTCCGTTTGACGATAATCGGCGTCCGGTCTCCCGCTTGCGCAGTAATTCCCTCCGCCGCCGGGGTGGGGTTGAGAAGCAAACAGTGAAACTCTTTTCCAGATTCGCGGAGCAGTTGCACCGAGAGGGCCGAATCCTTGCCGCCGCTCATCAACACGAGATTCCGGTCTGGTGGAAGGGAACTGTCATCGAGGAAGGAGTGTTGAAGAAGGGGGGCCGACGCAGAGAGACGGACAAAATTCGGCTTGGTGAAATCGATCTGGTTGACATAAAAGAACTCTCGCATGCCATGCCGCAACAGGTCCGTCCACCAGGTGAGCTGTTGGGCATCGAGGGAACTGGCTTTGACCTCGATTTCCGGCGAGCAGGCAGCTTTCCAGTAGCTGAGCATCTCGATGAGGCCGAGGTGAAAGACCAATCGCTCGAGCACGCCCGGATTGAGCCTGTTCACCCTGCTCCAATCCACCGCTTCGATTGTGGTCTCGGGCGTAAACTGAATGTCCGGCTCGAGCGTGAACTGGAAACGAAGCTTTAGCGCTTCGCCTAAACGCTCCAGGGCAAAGCGGTCGTAGGTGAATCTAGGATGTTGCCGGCGTAACTGCTCGACCCAGAGAGGAGTCCTCATGCTGTTAGCGCTGCCTCCAGCGCTCCTAAGAATCGCCGGAAATCGTTGAGCGTCAAATGTCCCATATTGGCCACGCGGAAGATGTCGGCCTGGAGCTTCCCCTGGCCTTCGTAGATCACGAAGCCGCGCGTTTTCAAATCGTCGTGGAGGCGCTGATAAGTCATCCCTTCAGGCAGGAGCATCGAGGTCAGCGAATTTGCGCGATATTCAGGCGGAAGGA
This sequence comes from uncultured Enterobacteriaceae bacterium, assembly GCA_964489255.1. GTDB lineage: Bacteria > Desulfobacterota > Binatia > Bin18 > Bin18 > CAZAYE01. Next base: position 2,327 of record CAZAYE010000112.1, on the reverse strand, counting down.
GAAACTGCAACCCCATACGAGCGAACCCCTCACGCAGCAGTTGGGCTGCCGCCCGATACCGCCGCACCCGAGCCGGCACGGTTTCTTCGAGTAATTCATCCAGTGCGGCATCGAGTGCGTACCAGGCCTGCACAGCTGGAGTGAAAGGAATGCTACAGCGCTCCTGGGCTTCCCAGTGCAGGGGCAAATGGAGATAAAGGGAGCGACGCGGGTTTTCCTGCATCGCGCGCATGGCTTCATTCCGGGCAAGAACAAACGACACGCCAGGGAGCCCTTGTATACATTTATTGGCCGTGCAAGCGCACAGATCCACGCCAGCGCGAGCAAGCTCGAGATCTTCTCCTCCAAGTGCGCTGACTGCATCCACCAGCAAGAGTCGGCCAGCCTTCTGGGCAATGGTGCCAACCTCGACGACAGGATTCAGCAGACCAGTCGTGGTCTCGTGATGCACTAAGGCAACTGCGCCGATAGTAGGATCAGCATTGAGGGTGTCTTTGATCTGAGCGGGATTGGGTCGTTCGGTCCAGCCATAGCGCAATTCCACTGCGGGGAGGCGATGCGCCTCAGCCATACGCAAGATGCGTTCGCCATAGACCCCGTTGTTAATCACCAGTAGTTTTCTTCCCTCAGGCAGTGCAGAGGATACCATCGCTTCTACGGCGAGGGTCCCCGAGCCGCTAAGCGGCACAGCCGTGTAACCGCTCGGAGCAAAAGCACGCAGCAGCTTGGAGCGAATATCACCCAACAGGTCAGAGAACTCTGCTTCGCGGTGGCAAAGGTCGCCGCGCAAGAGAGCCTGTTGCACACGAGGCGAGACGTTTACTGGACCAGGGTTAAGCAAGATGTATTGACGCATATTCGTCAGTTGTCAGTCATCAGTTATTAGTTGCCAGTAGAACACGAAGAAAGAAAATAGTTAGTCCTCTTTAGACTGGGAACTGAGAACTGGCAACTGGCAACTGGCTTTGAACCGCGCAGCGATCTGTGGCGGCTCGTGAGTGATCCGGCCGATCTTCCGTTCTTCGCGGTCGGGTTCGATTTTAATGAGCAGAAAAGCTGGACCAGGGTGCGAAAGAAACTCTTGGGCGATGGAACGAAGTGTCTCAGCTGAGTCGGCCCGTCGCACCCGCTTATAGCCACTCGAACGAGCTATTTCCTCCAGGGCGACGTGACCAGAAATAGTACGCTGGTTTCCGGTCGAGCCATAGGCTTCGTTGTCAAAGACCACGTGCAGCAGATTCGTAGGCTGCAGGGCGCCAATCAGGGCCACCGAACCAAGATTCATTAAGACGTTACCGTCACCGTCAAAAATGAGAACCTTGCGATCTGAGCGGCTCAGCGCCACTCCCAACGCGATCGACGAAGCCAGCCCCATCGATCCGATCATGTAGAAGTTACCAGGACGATCATTGAGATTGAACGACTCGCGGGAAATGAAGCCATTGGCGTGGACAACCAGTTCATCCTGCAGAAGAGGGATGATAACCGACAAAGCCTCGGCGAGATTCACTGCATCACTCCAGGTGGTAAAAGCAAGGCGACTGGCTGGTTGGTTTGTTTGAGGGTAGCGGCGGCCCAGCGGAGTGAGTCTTGTACTGTCTCTGGAGCGAGCACGCGATGGGGGATTCGTAAGGTGTCCAGCAAAATCGGCGAGATGTCCCCCATAATGAGATGCTCAGGCGCATCCTTGCCCTGGTAGCCGCGCCAGGTGATCAACAGCAGACAGGGCAGGTGATAAATCAAGCTAAGCGAAGCCAGGGCGTTCAGGCATACTCCCAAGCCAGAGTTCTGCATGATGACCACTGGTTGTTTGCCTGCCATATAGGCACCGGCAGCCAAACTAACTGCCGCGTCCTCTCGAGTCTCAGGCATGTACCCACCTCGCTCCTCCAGGGTGGCGATGAGACTCTTCACCAGTGAGCACGGCACGCCAGTGAAGAAATCAAACCCAGTATCAAGCAAGCAACGAAGGAAATCAGTCCCAGTTACCATATAGCGTAATTGAAGAGGGCTCGGCACGAATGAGACTCTAGTCCCCAGCCCCTAAGAGCTATCTTCTCCCCGCCACTTTTCTGCGCACTGGCAGTGTCTCTTTTGCCATAGGGTCGTCCGGTATGACATACGATTCCTCGGGGGTGGGACGAAAAAGCAACAAGGGAAGAATTGTCAGCGACGCAACCAGTACGCTTCCCACTGCCACTGTCAGCAGCAGCCCCATACTGAAGATACCGTAATATCTGGCGACCATCAGACTGCCGAAGCCGACCATGGTCGTCAGAGAAAACAGCGCAACCGCCTGCCCCGTGCTCCCGGCCACTAAAGCCGGA
>CAZAYE010000111.1:0-8359 GCA_964489255.1 uncultured Enterobacteriaceae bacterium | reverse complement strand
GGCCCAGGGGAAGAAAATCATAAATGCCGCGCGCGACCTGGCGGATCATGCCTGCCCGCACCAGCAGGCGGTGACTTACCACTTCGGCTTCAGCCGGGTCTTGGCGGAGCGTCGGGATCAACGATTGACGGTATCGCACAGGGGTATCGTGATGCAGAACAAGTATTTGCTGCGAGGCAGATTAGACAGCGCAGGGCAGGGGTGTCAAGGAGGATAACAAAGCGGAGGGGTACTTGATGAATTGCCCCTCTGTCTACTGACTACTTATGCTCCAGTGCCTGCATCGCCAGGCTGCCGTGCGCGAACGAGCCGCCAGCCCGTAGGGCCATGGCGACGAAGATGCTTTCGGCGACTTCTTCATCAGTTGCGCCAGCCGCCTTGGCTCGCTTAACGTGGGTATCAATGCAATACGGACACTGCGTAATGTGCGCGGCGGCCACGGCGATCAGCTCTTTGGTTTTGACGTTGAGCGCGCCATCTTCAAACACCTTGGCGTCGAACTCCTGGAATGCTTTGAACAGGTTGGGCCGCAGGTCGCGCAGTTTGCGCAAGCTCTTGATTCCCTCCGCCGAATAGAAATTATCGCTCATTGTTATCTCCTTTTACTGGGTGAATTTGTGGGTTACGCGTGAAGTTGCACTTCCCGGGGGAACCGCTCGCTGAGGATCTGCACTGCCTGGTTCACCATTTCTCTGACCTCAGGTGCGGACCTCCTTTGCGGACGTGTGCTCTAGGCAGACACTATCGCAGAATGAGGCTAGAGACTAGAGGCTTGAGACTAAAGCGAACCGACGGTAGTACACAACCGCGTAGCGTGCTATTGCCGTGTCCATTTTGCAGAGGTCAGCACAGATTGACCTTCCTACCAAGTCGATTGCGCCTCAGGTGGAGGCGCAGGCTGAGATGCGGGCAGAGCCGCTGGCGGCGTCTCCGGCTGAACCGTAGGCTGGATTTCGGTTGCGGCTTGTGGCTGAGGGAGTACTGGCTTTGCCAGAGGAAGCCGGGTGCCCGGCAGACGGTCATAGCCGTAGATATCGTTGCGGAATTGGACCGTGCCCTCTCTATCGACCCATGCTGTCCAATACTGGAGATAGACCGGGATCGGTTCCGGTAACCAGACGATTTTTTCTTTTGAACGCTCGAGGGTGGCGAGAAGGGAATCCCGGGTCCACTCAGGAGCCCCACGCAGGACATACTCGGCAAGGTCAATGGGTTTCTCGATACGGATACACCCGTGACTAAATGTGCGTACGGCCCTATTGAATAACACTTTGGATGGTGTGTCATGCAAATACACACCATACGGGTTGGGAAGCATGAATTTCACACGACCCAGCGCATTCGCCGGTCCAGGTTCCTGGCGAAGCACGTTCTGATACGTCTTGGTGGCAATCATCGACCCATCAGTTGCGTGGGGGTCCGGAATTTGTTTTTCCCCGACCGGGATACGACGAAGAGCGAAGCCATGTTTGGTAAAGTATTGGGGATCTTTACGGGATAAAGGAAACAGTTCTTTCTCAGCGATGCTCTTTGGCACATACCAGTATGGATTCAGCACGAGATGAGTCATGGTCGTGTTGAAGGCAGGTGTGCTACGGCGCTCCACCATTTTGCCTACCACAACTTTCATGCTCATGATCACTTGGTCGTTCTCCACAACGGTCAGGGTGAAATTCGGGATGTTGACATCAATATGACGCGGCCCGAGATCCGTTGGGAGCGCACGCCATCGTCTCAGGTTGACCGCAAGTTGCTGAACACGATCTGCGGCGGACACATTGAGGGCTGCCAGGGTTGCGTCTCCCACTATCCCGTCGGCGCTCAAACCGTGCCGCCGCTGAAATCTCCGTACGGCCCGTTCGACCGCTTGATCAAATGACTCGTTATCGACTTTTTCGACTTGACGGTTTCTCTGCGATCCTTTGTTTCCTGAAGAGGCACCAGACAGCTTGCCAGCTTTCTGCGATTTCAGCACAAGCTCGCCGGTCACTTGGAGTCGAACACGGAGTTTGATCACACGCCCATCGCTATCTCCCAGGCGCAACTTCGGCCCCTCAGGAACAAGCGGCCAACTGCCATGGGCAACGATACCACGGTACTGTGCTAACGCCTTTCGTAACTGCCCGTACCCTGGGTGTTGTGGCGGAAGGGCTTTGATGGTGTCTGCGATACGGTTGTCCTGCACCGCCGACTGTAGCACCTGGACGAGATCCGCTTTTTGATGCCTTTCAAACCACTGAGCATCCAGCTTGTCTAAATTGACCTTTCCGACTGAGACGTGAGCGCCGTAGGTCAGAAACGTATCCGTGAGCAAGAGGTCGAGATCTGCGAGCGTGCGCGGGTCGAGTGACTGCTGGGCATCCCCGTAGTGCTGTCGCACTTCCTGCACGAACGTTTTGAGTTTGGCGAGACGATAGTCTTTAGGGCGTAGTCCTTCACGTTCGGCCTCTTCTTGAATCGTGTCGATAAGCGCAGCCGTGCGGGAGAGGGGGCCTGTGTCGTCACTCCACGCGGGGCGATATCCCCGTTCTTCATAGAAACGGGAGAGCATGAAGGCCGCGTGAATGTGTTCCTTCTCTAAGGGTAGCTTTGGCAAGGGTTTCGTCGTCACGGGCGTCGCGTCAGCCACCTTAGGTGGTGGTGTTTTCCACGGCTCCAGTTTCTGGTGCAACAGTTCGCTAACCTGATCAGACAGCGACTGAGCAGCAGGGCTAGGCGCCGGCTCGACTCCCTGTGTACAGAATAGGACGATTATAGCAAGGAAGAGCCTGCTGGTAAGCGAGCTGCCCATAGGATTGGAGCGGTATGGCTCGTGCATGTGCGACTTCGCGAGCAAATGCTATGGGCAGGCACCATAGCAGAACAGGAAGGTCGAGAACCAGAGGGTGGGAGAGGCTCTTATACCATTTCGCTTTTCAACTGGGCCATTCTTTGCAAGGCCGTTCCCCTTCGACAAGCTCGGGGCGAACGGCCCTAGTGCCGCACGTACAGCAGAAACCCGTTCGTGCTGAGCCTGTCGAAGCATGAACGCGGATTGGCACAGGTGAATCGAGAATTGATATTAGAGATCGGGGCGGCTGGTCTCATCCGTCTTCCCTAGCGATTTCCAGCCCCCAACCCCTAGCCCCCAGTCCCTTCTTCTTTTATAATCCGCCAGCCACAACCAAGGAGGAGAGTACTGGGGTTGCCAAAGGGATAAAAAAGCTGTCAGCGGTCAGCTCTCAGCTCTCAGCAAGACAAGGAGGACCGGGGAAGAGACTGTCTCTACCCTCTTTTGCTGAAGGCTAATTGCTGATAGCTGAATGCTCTCCGAAGGAGGGATATATGAATTTCGGTTTCACTGAAGAGCAGGAAGCGCTACGAGAGGCGACCCGCAAGTTTCTCGATAACGAGTGTCCAACAACATTCGTGCGGAAGATGATGGCCGATGATACGGCGCACGCTACCGAGTTGTGGAGGAAAATTGCTGAGCTCGGGTGGCTGGGCATTATCGTGCCTGAAGAATTCGGCGGCAGTGGCGGGAGCTTTCTCGACCTCGTGGTCATATTGGAAGAGACGGGCAAGTCACTCCTGCCTGGGCCGTTTTTTGCCTCAGCTTTACTCGGTACCACGGCGGTGCTGGCTGGAGGTTCGGCAGCGCAAAAATCTGCCCTCCTCCCCCAAGTAGTGGAAGGGAATCAGACTCTTACCCTGGCCTTGGCGGAGAAGAGCGGGCGTTATGATGCGACTGGTGTGACGCTGGCTGCCAAGTCCAAGGGCAATGACTTTGTCTTGTCTGGAGAGAAACTCTTTGTGCCAGATGCGCATGTGGCGGACCAGCTTATAGTAGCCACACGCTCTGCTCAGAGTAACAACCCTGAAGATGGAATCACGCTGTTCTTGGTTGACGCCAAGGCGCCGGGGGTTACCATCACGCAACTGAAGACCGTAGATATGACCCGCCGGCAGTGCCATGTCGCGTTCCAGGACGTGGCGGTAGCGAGTACGCAGGTCGTGGGGGAGGTCGGCAAGGGCTGGCCCCTTCTCCATCGCGTGCTCAATCAGGCCGTGGCAGGTTTGTGTGCCGAGATGGTTGGTACCGGCCAGAAAGCGCTGGACATGGCGGTTGCGTATGCCAAGGAGCGGGTGCAGTTCGGCAAGCCGATCGGCAGCTTCCAGGCTGTGAAACACAAATGCGTGGACATGATGGTCCAAGTGGAAAACGCGCGTTCATTGACCTATTACGCAGCTTGGACGGTGGATGAGAACGTTCCCGAAGCCAATCAAGCGGTCCCGATGGCGAAAGCCTATTGCAGTGACATGTGCAAGACGGTCACGAGCGAAGCAATTCAGGTACATGGTGGGATCGGTTTCACTTGGGAGCACGATATGCATCTGTTCTACCGTCGTGGTCTCGCCTCCGAAGCCGCCTTTGGTAGCGCGCCGGTACACCGCGAAGTCGTGGCGCAGACGTTGAATCTCTAATCAGTTACCGGTAGTCAGTGGTCAGCTTTATTGAAAGTATCCAGCAGCCAGTTATCAGTTGTCAGCAAGAGAACTTCAATTTTTCTACTGACAACTGACCACTGACAACTATGAAACCTGCCCTTATCCTCCACGGTGGCGCCGGGGCTCCTGCGCCGGACCTGCGGGATACCCGCTACCAAGGTCTCCGCCGCACGTTCGAAGTTGCCTGGACACTCCTTCGCCAAAACGGTTCCGCCATAGATGCGGTCGTCCGTGCGACCGTCGAATTGGAGAACGATCCGGTGTTTAACGCCGGTGTTGGCTCCTGCCTCAACCAAGAAGGCGAGATCGAAGTCGATGCCTCGTTGATGGAGGGTAGCACGTATCGTGTTGGCGCCGTGGGCGCGGTTCGTAACCTACGTAATCCTATTCTCCTGGCCAGAGCAGTAATGGAGGCGGGGCGTCACGTTTTCCTGGTGAGTGACGGAGCCGAACGTTTTGCTCGTGCACGAGGGTTTCCGGTGGCGACCCGTGAGGAACTGGTAACCGCGCGGCAACTACAACGCTGGCAAGCGGCACGGACTGGAGGCGAGCCAGGTACGGTTGGCGCTGTGGCTCTCGACAAAGCCGGCCACCTCGCCGCCGCAACCTCTACCGGTGGGATCTTCAACAAGCAGCCTGGCCGGGTCGGCGATTCAGCAGTGATAGGCGCCGGCACCTACGCTGATGACACCTTAGGCGCTGGTTCTGCCACAGGAGATGGAGAGGCGATTATCCGCGCCGCTATGACCAGGACTGCGGTTGAGCTCTTGCGCGACGGTAGAGACCCAACACGGGCCGCGCAGATTGCCGTTGAATTGTTGCGCGAACGCACCGGTGGCGAAGGTGGAGTGATCCTGATCGATGCTCTGGGACGAGTAGGGTATGCGTACAATACGCCAGCTATGAGTGTGGCGTTTTTTGCGGGCGATACCTTAGTGATTCGCGAGTAAGCTTTCAGCTCTCAGCAGTCAGCTTTCAGCAGGAAAGATTGAATCATTGAGTGATTGAGTCATTTAGCTATGAAATCAATGAAGCAATGAAACAATGGCCCAATGAATCAATGGCTTTGCTGATTGCTGACTGCTTCTTTGCTGTTTCCTCTGGCATTCTGCTCCAGAGTATGACACTAATAAGCGCCGAGTCAGTCGTTCCCTATCTATCGTAAAGGAGGATCTCGTATGGCCAAGACCAACGGCAATGATCTAGTGGTCAAAGCACTCAAGGATGAAGGGGTTGATACCGTCTTTTACCTCACCGGCGGCCCCATGGTTGATGTGGCCTCGCGCTGCATCGAGATCGGCTTTCGCTCGGTGGACGTGCGCCATGAACAGGCCGCGGCCATGGCCGCCCATGCCTACAGCCGGGTGATCGGCAAACCGGGGGTGTGTTTTGCCGCTTCGGGGCCCGGTACCACCAATCTGATCACCGGGGTGGGCAACGCTTACCTCGATGCCGTGCCGGTGGTCGCGTTGGGGGGGGCGAGTGCGCTGTCGCAGGCGGGCATGGGCGCCTTCCAGGAGATGGACCAAGTGGGGATGTTCAAGCCCATTACCAAGTGGGCCGAGCGGGTGCTGGACACCCGGCGCATCCCGGAGCTTATCAACAAAGCCTTTCGCCTCGCCACGGGCGGGCAACCGGGGCCGGTGTATCTGGATCTGCCGGGTGACGTACTGTACAAGAGTGTGGAGGACAGCGAAGTGCTGTTTCCCAAAAAGCCGCACGCGGTGCCGCGCGTGTCAGGCGATCCGGCCCTGGTCAAGCAGGCGATTGCCTTACTCAAGCAGGCCCAGCGGCCGATCATCCTCACGGGCACGGGGGTGTTCTGGTCGGGAGCCATGGCAGAACTCAAAGAGTTCGTGGACCTCAGTGGCATTCCCTTCTACACTACCCCGCAGGGGCGAGGAGTCATCCCGGAGGATCACCCGCTCAGTTTCCTTGGCGCACGCAACCAAGCGTGGAAAGAGGCCGATATGGTATTGATTGTGGGCACGCGGCTTAACTTCATCATTGGCTTTGGGCTGCCGCCGCGCTTTGCCGAGGACGTGAAGATCATTCAGATTGACATCTGCGACGAAGAGATTGGGCGGAACCGCCCGGTGGACCTCGGGATCGTGGGCGACGCCAAGATGGTGTTGCAGCAACTGCTGGCGGAAGGCCGGGACGCGTTTCACGGCCGCAAAGAGCTGGCGTGGGTGGAGACGCTGCGGGGCTATGAGCAGCGCTCCCAGGAGAAGGCACAGGCGCTGCTCAATTCCGATGCTGTGCCGATCCACCCCTTACGGTTGTGCAAAGAGGTGCGGGACTTCATGGCGCGGGATGCCATCATCGTAGTGGACGGACACGAGACGCTGAACTTTGCTCGCCAATCGATTCCCACGCATGTGCCAGGGCATCGGGTGAATGCGGGGCCGAATGGGTGTATGGGGGTGGCGGTACCGTTTGGGCTGGGAGCCAAGGTAGCCAAGCCTAACACGCAAGTAATCGTGCTGAGTGGGGATGGGTCATTTGGGATGAACGGGATGGAGATCGACACGATGATGCGGCACAACATTCCGGCGCTCATCGTGGTCAGCAACAACGGCGGCTGGGCTGGCGCTGGCGTCATGAACGCTGGTCGTGATTTGGGGTTTAGCCGCTATGACAAGATGGCGGAGGTGTTCGGGGCGCATGGGGAGTATGTAGAGCGCCCCCAAGATATTCGTCCGGCACTGGAGCGGGCGGCTGCCTCTGGCAAACCGGCAGTGATCAACGTCATCACCGACCCGCACGCACGGTCGTCCACGGTATCATTCAGCGCGTACCGGGCGATTTAAACAGTTCGGAATCCAATACAGATCATTCCTGCGTAGGGGCACGGCATGCCGTGCCCTTCTTTCCTAGCTCGAAAACCGCGCCTTCGACACCCGGGGTAACGATGAAAGTCGGTTGCGCCGTAGCCACAGCCTCGGCAATCAGCCGGTCGAGATCCTCATCGGTGTGGGCAGGATCATGGTGGAACGGCACAAGTTGTTTTACCGCGGCTAGCGTCGCAAAGGCCAGTGTGTGTGAAAGAGCGCTGTGCCCCCACCCAACATACCTGGGGTATTCCTCGCTGCTGTATTGGGCATCATGAATGAGGAGGTCAACGCCTGCGGCGATGGCGTAGCCTGAGGTCCACTCTCGTGACAGGGGAAACTGTCGCACGCCAAGCGCGGGTTCGTGGTCAGGCATGTATGCAAGCGCAGCTTGTGGCGTGACGATCCGGTAGCCAACCGTCGGGCCAGGGTGTCCGATCAACATGGAAGAGATGTGGAACTCGCCAATGTCGAAGTCTCCACACGGCACCTCATGCAGGACAAGCTGGCAAGGCAATTCTCGCAGCCGTACCGGAAAGAGGGGCGGAGAGAGGTAGCGCATGAGGCGGTTTCTCAGATGCAGGGTGGTACTGGCTGGTCCCCAGACGTGCACTTCACCTTCAGGATTGTATAGCGGTGCGAAGAACCCCAATCCCTGGATGTGGTCCATGTGGAGATGCGTCAACAATACATCTACCCGACGGAGTGAAGGTGGCAGGGCAACCCCGAGTCGCCGGATACCAGTTCCGGCATCGAGAACGAGCACGGTGCCGTCGGAGCCACGGACTTCCACACATGAGGTGTTGCCACCGTAGCGAGCCGTTTCCGCTCCTGGCGACCCCAAGGAGCCACGGGTGCCCCAGAGTGCGACGCGCATCAAGAATTGACCTCCCAAAAGAGGGCTACGGCTCCTAGGTTGCGACCAGCCTGGCCAATGAGGGGAAAGGCAGTGACTTCGATGTGACGGAGGACATGATCCAGCCCGCGGATATAAAAATCACCGTGGGCTGGCCGGCGCTCGCCAAGTGCCATTGCGA
>CAZAYE010000110.1:0-8421 GCA_964489255.1 uncultured Enterobacteriaceae bacterium | reverse complement strand
CGACGAAGAGTACACCATCCGTCGGGAAGGTCCCTAGTCCCGCCGGCACCACTTTTTTACCAACCATCGAACCCGCGATTGCCAAGACGGGCACGATCATCAAAAAGCGGCCGGCGAGCATTGCCAGGCCCTGGGTCACATTGTACCAGGGCGTGTTGGCGTTGAGGCCGGCAAAAGCTGAGCCGTTGTTGCCCGCAGCGCTGCTGAAGGCATACAAGATTTCACTAAGCCCGTGGGGACCGGCGTTGTTGAACGAGGAGAGGCCGTACGGCACCATGGCCGACCAGGCAGAGAAGTAGAGGATCAAGAGCGGAAAGATGAGCACATAGAGCATCGCCAGCTTGACTTCCCGGGCTTCGATTTTCTTCCCGAGGCACTCCGGCGTCCGGCCGACCATCAGGCCAGCGATAAAGACAGACAACAGAACAAAGATCAGCATGCCATACAGGCCTGCCCCAACGCCACCGAAGATCACCTCACCGAGTTGAATGTTCGCCAGTGGGATGAGCCCACCAAGCGGGGTGTAGCTGTCGTGCATGGAGTTCACCGAGCCGTTTGAAGCAGCAGTTGTGGCTGTCGCCCAGAGCACGGAGTTAGCGATGCCGTAACGCACTTCTTTGCCCTCCATGTTCCCGGCAGCCTGATCTACTGCGAGGTCCTGCACCGCCGGGTTGCCGGCCGCCTCATAATAGTAGGCAACCGACACGCCTACAACAAAAAACACCGCCATGGCGGCAAACAGCGCCCACCCTTGTCTCTGGTCCCGCGCCATGCAGCCGTACGTGTAGGTCTGTGCTGCCGGGATGGCGAGAATCGCCACCATCTCTATGAAATTTGTCAACACCTTCGCGTTCTCAAAGGGATGAGTACTATTGACGTTGAAGAAGCCCCCGCCATTTGTCCCCAGTTGCTTGATGGCAACCTGGGAGGCTGTCGGACCCATCGCGAGTGTTTGCTTCGCTCCTTCTAGCGTTGTCAGCTCCACATAGGGCGAGAAGTTCTGGAGCAGCCCCTGGGAGACCAGCACCAATGCCATGGGGATGCAGATCGGTAAGAACACATATACCGTGCAGCGGATGAGATCGACCCAGAAATTACCGATCGTCGGAGCGTCACCGGGTCGCACGTGATACGTGAGTCCACGCGCGATGGCGAGCATGACCCCAACGCCAGCGGCTGCAGACACGAAATTTTGCCAAGTCAGCCCTGCCATCTGAGTCAGGTAACTGAGCGTTGTTTCGCCCCCGTATGCCTGCCAGTTGGTGTTGGTCGTGAAACTGATTGCAGTACTAAACGCGAGATGCGAGGAGGTCGGACCTAGCTGTTGCGGATTCAGCGGGAGGACGTGCTGTAACCTCTGCAGGGCGTAAAGGATCAGCACACTGAAAGTGCTAAAGGCGAGCAGCGCCAGGGTGTACTCTTTCCACGTCTGTTGCTGCTTAGGATCAACGCCACAGAGCTTGTAAATCCACCGCTCAATCGGTCCAAAAAAGCGCGGAAGGGGTTGCTGGTTCCCCTCAAACACGCGGAACATATAGATGCCTAGCGGCTTTGTCACCGCCAGGATCACTAGAGAGTAAATCAGAATCTGTAACCACCCATTTGCCGACATTGTTGCCCCCTAAGGCTTCTCACCTCTGAGAAGCCTTCTGACGAACGAGAACTACCCGATTGCCCACGTTGGCCTGCTAAAATCGCTCTGGGCGCAAGAGCGCGTAGACTAAGTAGCCCGTCAACAGCACAGACAGGATCCCACCAAGTACATACTCCAGATCCATATTCCTCTCCTACAGGCGATCGCAGGCATGGACGTACGCCCATGAGACCGCAAAAAAGCCCAGCGTCACGACTACGAAAAGCAAGTCCAGCATTTCATCGATCCTCCAAAGACCTTGCCTATCTGCTACTCCTCCTGCTGAGCAACAGCCGTGCCGGAACACCGCAGCTCAACGCCTTCAATGACAACCTAAGACACTTCTCCTTTGGCGCGGCTTCTTGCACATTGCACAGAGGGGATGGGAAGGGCACTGCAAAATGCAGGACTGTCACACCAAGCGATCACGCCGGGAACGGCCCGCGGCCTTATCCCGGCCTACTGAGAAAACGGTATGTCTTCTCGCTCAAATGAAAACCGCTGTAATGAGAGCGCCTTGTCCCTGGTTATCGTGGGCGCAGGGAGAAGCGGGAGACAGGAATTGGGTGAGTCTACAGCACAGTGAGGGATTCCCTCGCTCATAGGCGTCGTGGGTCTCCAAGAGCAGGTGCAAGGGAGATTTGTCGTGATCGGCATCCTCCCTGAGTGTGAATTGGAGATCTCTCACATCGCCCGTATCGGTAACACCACCATCTGCAGCCCGGTGAACTGCAACCGCCGCTGCAAGGTAAAGGCCGCCTGGTTGTGTAATACCTTGTCCCAGAACCGCTCCTGGCGGAACACCAGTTTCCCGGCGAAGAAGACCGCCCGTGGGAACCGTTTGACGACCTCATGGGCTAGTTGTTCCAGCTCGTCGATGGCGTCGGTGCCGAGCGAATACCAATACTCGGCGTAATACCCTTGCCGCTTCACGAACTCCACATACTTCTTCAGGTTTTCTTCCGTCTGGTGGCGCAAGTTTTCGATCTCTTCGCGCCCCTTGAAGCGGCTCGAGTCGATCACCCCCACGGACACGAACACGAAGTTCTTGAACTGGGTCCCGAAGAGGCGAGGTACGCTCAACACCGAGTGAATTCCGAGACCGTTGTAGCCGTTGACGAAGAACACTGCCGTCGGCGCATTAGGGTCGCGGGGAGGGACAGGCGGCAAGGTGTCAGGCAAGGGCAACTCCGTCAGGATGTCGTCGAGCCGGCGCAGGCTCTTTGACGCCTCATGGTAGTGGCGCTGGATGTAGAGGCAGAGCCCGATCACGGCCGAGGTGATCACTATCGTTACCCAGCCGCCCGCGCGGAACTTGAGGGTGACGGTGGCGATGAGGAGGCCGGTGGTCAGCACCAGGCCAGAGCCGTTGATGAGCAGAGGCTTCCACCAGGTCGCTTCGCGTTCCCGCACCTGCCACCAGTGCCGGCACATGCCCAGCTGTGAGAGCGAAAAGGTCAGGAAGACATTGATGCTGTAGAGCACCACCAGGATGTCCACATCGCCATGGGTGTAGAACAGCAGCGCCAGGGCGGCTATGCCCATGAGCAAGATGCCGTCCCGGGTCACGAGCCGCTCGCTCAATTGATAGAAACGGCGTGGCACCCAGGAGTCGACCGCCATGTTGGCCAGCACCCGGGGCCCGCCGAGAAATCCAGTCTGAGCCGCGACAAACAGGATCGCCCCTTCGGAGAGCATGGTGATCAGGAAAAACGCTGTCCCGAGGGGTACGCTGCCTAGCTGCCAGCTCTGCACTAAAGACGTGACCAGGGAGGCGTTCATCGTCTTGCCGGGCTGCTCCTCGACCCCGGCCTGCAGATACGCGAGCAGGATGCCACTGGCCGTGAAGGCCAGAGAGATCGCCATATAAACCATCGTGCGCTTACCGGTCTCCACCCGAGGCTCACGCAAGGTTTCGAGCCCGTTGCTCACTGCCTCGATGCCAGTATAGGTCCCCCCGCCGAGACTGTAGGCGCGCAGCAGAATGAGGGCCATACCAAGAAACCCCAAGTTCTGCAGACTGGCCTCGGACTCGTGCCAAGAAGCCGCGATGACCGCCGGGGCCGTGTCGAGATGAGCCACGGTGCCGTAGAGCACCACCACAACGTGGGTGACAATAAAGCCCAGAAAAATCGGCACCAGCACGGTTACCGACTCCTTGACCCCGCGCAGGTTGAGAAGAATGAGGAGGCCAATGGCGAGAGCTGCTGCCTCCAACTTGTAGGATTGATAGGCCAGGGGCAGAAAGCTAAAGATGGCATCCGCCCCGCTGGCAATGGAGATCGAAATGGTGAGGACGTAGTCCACCAGCAGGGCGCTTCCTGCTACCAAGCCGGAGTAACGACCGAGCAGCTTGGTGGCGACCAGATAGCCACCCCCGCCGGTGGGGAAGAGTTCGATAATCTGAGAATAACTGGCCGAAATGACCAAGATCGTCAGGGCCATGAGCGCGGCCAACACCAAGGCCAAAAAGGTATGTGGGCCCAGGGCCAAGAAGGCTTCTTCCGGGCCGTAGCAGGAGGAGGAGAGACCGTCTGAGCCCAGTCCTACCCAGGCGAGGAAAGCTGCTAGAGACACCCGGTGGAAGACGTCTGGTGCAAGCGGGTCCTTGGCCTTGCCGAGCAACAGAGTGCGCAGCCGTACCCACGAGGTTGGTGGAGGTTGTTTTAGTTCATCGGTTCTGAGAGAAGCTGGCGACCCCGGGTCAGTCGACTCCTCGGTGGTTCTGTTTGCCGACATAATCGCCCTCTAAAACCGCTCTGGTCGCAAGAGCGTGTAGACCAGGTAGCCTGGGAGTAGAATCGAGAAGATACTGCCAAACAAATATTCGAATTCCATCCAATTCTCCTACAGGCGATCACAGCCGTGGATATAAGCCCGTGCAATCGCAAAGAAGACTAGCGTGACGACAACAAAGACGAGGTCCCCCACACTTACTCCTCCTGCCTATGAAGCACGCTACGAACGCTGTGATAAGCGCAACCCTCGTGCCAAAGCGCAAGGGTTGCAAATCACTGAGATGGTAGGGAGTTATACGTCAGCGCGCAAGGGAAGGCGAGCTTGTAAAGTGCGAGACGAAGCACTTGGCATTCTTGTGGAATGTAGTGCCTTACAGTGCGACTCTATAATGCAAGGGAGAGGGACAGGGCATGTCGTCCCCTTACCGACCAGCTTCGCCGGTGTCGCGTGGAATGATGTGCAGCACCTGCCGGCGCAGCTCGACTATGAGCCGTTTTTCAGTATCGAGAGACAGGCGGTGGTACACGTAGCCGGGAAGCGCGATTTGCAAATCGTATGCAGCGTTGCTGTTGTCCAGTCGCATTTGCAGCGTGTAGGTCTCCGCCTGCATCATCTCGCTGACGATGTGGCCATAGAGCAGGTTTTCTCGTTCCCGCTCGGAGAGGCGGTCCGGTCGGACAATGAGGATTTGGGTTGGGCGGACGCAGAGGTAAACCGGCGTCCTGGGAGCAAAAGCTGCGGGCGGCGCGGCGATGCGATGACCTTGCCAGTGAAGCCACAGCGTTCGTGTTTCGGCGCATTCAACCACGGCAGGTAAGATATTCCCGGTTCCGACAAACTCGGCGACGCGGCGGCTGACGGGGTGGAAGAAAACTTCCTCTCGAGTACCCTGCTGGATCACCCGGCCGTTGTCGTAGACGATGACATGCTGGCCGAGTGCGAAGGCATCGGCAAGATCGTGCGTCACAATCAGCATAGAGATCCCCAAGCGGGCTTGAACCCGGGTGAGTTCCTGACGTAACGCCCCACGCAGTGGGGCGTCAAGCGCAGCGAAGGGTTCATCAAGCAAAAGCAACCGTGGCTGCACGGCTAGCGCCCGTGCCAGGGCCACCCGTTGCTGCTGGCCGCCGGAGAGTTCGCGTGGACGGCGATGCTCCAGTCCTTGAAGGCTGAACAGATCAACCAAATCGCTCACCCGTTGTTCCTGTTCGCGTCGGGGCAGGTAAAGCAAACCGAAACCGATGTTCTCCTTTGCGCTAAGATGGGGAAAGAGGGCGTAATGTTGCGGCACATAGCCAATACGCCGCGCTTGGGGCGGGAGATTGATCTGTTTCGCGCTGTCGTAGACAGTCTGACCGTCAATGATGATCCGGCCGGCTTCTGGGGGGAAGGTGCCGGCGATGGCCTGTAAAGTGAGACTTTTGCCGGCGCCGGAGGGTCCAAATAGCACGGCGAGTTCGCTTGCCACTGTAAAGGCAGCGTTCAGTTGAAAGCCGTCGAAGTGCTTTTGCACCGTGACCTCAAGCATAAGCACCAAAAGGGCTGCGACGCAAAAGTGATTGCACGAAGAAGAGCGCCAGAAAGGCGGCAACGATCAAGATCGTGGGAAGTCCCAACATTGATGCTCCGGTTGTCGAGTACTTGCTGAGGTATAGTTCACCTTCCCAGCATTCCCGTGTTTCTGTCTGACTAAGTGTGATCATGTCGGCTGTTCCAAACGGCGCACTCCCCACAAGGCGAGAAAAGATAAGACAGTCATCAGTAGGACCATCTGGTTAGCGAGGTCGTACTGGCGGCTCTGCACAGCATCGTAGATGGCCAAGGGCAAGGTCTGGGTACGTTCAGGAATACTGCCCGCTACCATAAGCGTAGCTCCAAACTCGCCCAGCGCCCGAGCTGACCCCAGCGTAAAGCCAGCAAGAATCCCACGCCGAGCCAGTGGCAGGGTGACTCGCCACAATACTTCTCGCTCCGAGGAACCCAGCGTGCGGGCAACTTTTTCCAGAGCTGGATCCACACTGGCAATGGCAGCTTTCGCAGCCTGCACCATGAGGGGCAATCCCACTACCGTTGAAGCGATGACCGCAGCCTGCCAGGTAAAAAGAGAGCGCCAGCCTAGCCATTCCACTAAGGGGCTACCTCGCCCCAGGGCCAGCAACAAATAATACCCGACTACGCTGGGCGGGAGCACGAGGGGAAGATTGATCACGGTCTCCAGGGCAGTTTGACCGGGGAAGTGACTGCGTGCTAACAGCAGCGCCAAAGCGAGTCCAAGAACCAAAATTAAGAAGCTCGCGACCACCGTCACCTGAATCGACAACAATACAGGATACCAACTCATTTGACTGGTTCCTCCCCCGGCAGCATAAAGCCATACTTGCGCATAATCGGCCGGCCTTCGGGTCCGTTAATAAAGGCCGCAAACCGGCGCGCTTCCTGTTCGTAGCGGGTCCCTTTAATAACGGCCAGTGCTTGGTCTATCGGTTTATGCAACTCCTGTGGAACGAGCACCCAACGTCCTTCCCCTTGTCTGCTTAGGGACAATGCCACAATCGCTACATCGACGTTGCCTGTTTCTGCATAGATGAGGGTTTGACGCACGTTCTCGCCCAGCACGAGCTTGGGTTGCACTGCATCCCAGACGCCCGCAGATTGCAGAGCTTCACGTGCAGCACTGCCATAAGGAGCGTGTTCGGGGTTGGCCATGGCAACCCGTTTCACCTCCGGTCGGGTCAAGTCCTCGAGGCGCTCGAGGTGAAGAGGATTATCTGCGCGGGTCCACAACGTGATACGCCCACGGGCATAGAGAGCTTTTGTAGCAGGGAGAATAAGACCTTGCTTCTCCAATGCTTCGACAAAGGTAACGTTGGCCGCAGCGAAGAGATCCACTGGTGCCCCTTGCTCGATTTGCTGGGTCAACTGACCGGTGGAACCAAAGTTGAAGACCAGCTTTATGCCAGTTGCTTTCTCGAAAAGCGCGCCTAGCTCTTGGCAGGCAAGCGTCAGATCGGCCGCTGCCGAGATGGTAAGAGAGACCTGCTGTTGGGAGTTGTTCTGAGCACTACTCTGACAGGGGGCCAAAAGTCCACCCAGAATTAAACAGAGAGATACCCGAAGGGTACAGCGAGAGATAAGCTGGGAGAGCCACATAATTCTTCACCTCCTCCTCGTAAGATCAGCTCCTAGTGATCATACTGGGTAAGATAGCTGAAGGTTACGTCTCTATAAGGTCTGTTTTAGCGCGCTGAGCAGCTCCCGCAGGGTGCTGCACTCTAACACGACATCACACACCGGCGCGTAACGGCTGATAACACTGTCACCGGTATTCCAGCGCTCCTGCGGCTCCGGATTGAGCCACACCAGTTTCTTCGCGTGGGTACGCATACAGGCAAGCAGGTCTGACCGTGGCGGACGACGATTGTTCCGAGCGTCACCCAAAATCAGGATCAGCGTGTTGCGTGAGAGCACCTGCTCACCGTACTCCTGCCAGAAGTGTTGCAGGACCTTGCCAAAGTCGGACAGCGCATAGAGGTCAAGCCTGTCATGTGGGACGACATGCCCTTGCTCGAACGAGACCGCGCACAGGCGGTCAACGTAGGCAAACGTGTGCACCCGACGAAAATACTCAGTGGCTGGAGCAAGCAAGGCGAGCAGGAAGTCACTCACTACAGCGACCGAGCCAGAAAGATCGCACAAGGCAACGAGATCAGGCTTGCCTGGCCGTCGGTTGCGCAGCTGCAGATCTACTGGCACGCCACCATGAGAGAGCGAAGCCCGGATAGTCCGACGAAAATCAAGCCGCCCTCGTTTACTCCGCTTGTAACGACGACTGAGGTGTCCGCGTAACCGCCGAGCGAGTTCTGCAACGAGTTCTTTGACGGCTTCGACATCGTGGGGATCAAAGGACTTGAAGGGTTTTTCCAGAATAGTCTTGCGATTTACTTTGAGATTGGGTGCTGGGGACTGAGTGCTAGGTACTCGGTTTTTGTTCTCTCCTTCTTTGCCTGTCTCTTATACACATCTCCGAGCCCACGAGACTAGGCATGATC
>CAZAYE010000109.1:0-8423 GCA_964489255.1 uncultured Enterobacteriaceae bacterium | reverse complement strand
AATGAACAACACAAATAACAACATGAGAAAAATTCTAATCCCTTTCATTGTTTTTGCCGTCATAATCACCCTCGGCCTTGCGATTTCCCTGCAAGGGGTTTTTGGTTTAAATATTGCCGGGATCCTGGCAGGGCCGCTCAATCTTGGGACAAACAAAATTACAAATCTTGGGACGCCGACTCTTGCGGGAGATGCTACAACAAAGGGGTATGTGGATTCGGCGGTTGGAGGTGGAGATATCACTGGCGTCATCGCTGGCTCAGGGCTTACAGGGGGAGGACTTTCGGGAGATGTAACGCTCAACGCCGCTGAAACCGACCCTCAAGTTGGAACACTAACGTCAGGTCAATGGTGCAGAGGAGACGGAAGTGCTGTGCAATGCGATCAGCCCGCACCAAGTAGCGGATTTTCGTGGAATGCAAGTTGCGTGCAGGTTAGCACTAGCGGAAGCCCCGCTTGTAATACTGCTGCGTTTTGCCCCGCGGGTTACAAGGTGACTGGGGGAGGATGTCAGCTAGGCTTTGGTGCTACCGATCCATCATCTCAGCCTGGCTTTGACTCAACAGCCTGGGTTTGTTCGGCGGCGGGAGGTCCGTGCATTGTTTTTGCTATTTGCTGTAAAGAATAATAAGGAAAGTCCAGTATCGTGTCAGAACGTGCTATCTGTGCTAATAGCGTTTTTGCGCTCGTGGAATGGTAATCGTATGAATTAATGAAATCTTTTTCTAAATCTACAATTTTTGGCCTCACCCTCGGCGTCCTCCTTGCAGGATACGCTGTTTTTGTGTTTACCCCGATTGGAAAGAGGGGAAACAGGAACTATGATCGTTGAATGAACAACACAAATAACAACATGAGAAAAATTCTAATCCCTTTCATTGTTTTTATATTCGTAGTCACTCTAGTCCTTACTGTTGGCCTACAGGATGTGTTTGGCATAAACATTGGAAACGTTTTGAATCTGCAGGGGTTTAAGATCACGAATGTGGGAACGCCAACTCTCGCGGGAGATGCCGCGACAAAGGGATTTGTGGATTCTGTGGCAGCTGCGCTCCAGACAAGGGTGAGCGGTACATGCCCCGTCGGACAGATTATTCGTGTCATTAATGCAGATGGAAGCGTGACATGCTCATAGAGAAAATAGTAAGGCGTGAAATAGAATAGATATGCCTAAATTTTTTACTTCATTATTATTTTTCGTTAGCATTGCCTTTCTTATCGTTCTCGGCCTTGCGATTTCCCTGCAGAGCGTGTTTGGGATTAACATTGGAAACGTCTTAAATCTTCAGGGGTTTAAGATCACGAATGTGGGTACGCCAACTCTCGCGGGAGATGCCGCGACAAAGGGATTTGTGGATTCTGTGGCAGCTGCGCTCCAGACAAGGGTGAGCGGTACATGCCCCGCGGGGCAAGGCATACGCGTTGTGAATACAGACGGAACAGTGGCGTGCGAAACAGTGGCGTCATCAGACGTCATATTTGAGAAATTCGGCGTGTTTACTTTTGGTACTTATGTTCCAGCGGATGGCTTATGGCATGACTTTGCGCCATTTACGATACCAGCTAATTCCGCCGGATGGGCAGGTTCATATTTTGGCGTGTGGTCCTATTGTGTTGGCTGTTCTACCCTTTTGGGTATGAAGGTGGTATGCGACGGCGTTGATGAGTATACTCTAAGTTTTAATACCGGCCCCCTCAGTTGCGTATCAGGCCAAGGCGGTAGGATTGACTATCACTCTGCTACTATTCCAGGAACAGGTTCGGTGAGAAATTGCGTTCATCGATGGCAAGCTGGAATCGCTTTTTCGGGTCCGCAAGTTACCCTTGATGGCAGAATCTACACCGCCCGATTAGCCCCGTAACGGAGAAGGGGGGGGTTGAAAATTCGTCCCTCAGTCACAATTTTCTTCATTGTCCTCACTTTTCTCATCACCCTCGGCCTTGCCCTTTCCCTGCAAAAAGGCCGATAATCTACTTTGGGCGCGGGAGAATTTATGGTATAATAAAGAATATGAAACAGAAGAGGAATGATATGCCAAGAAGAAGGTCGCTGTTTTGGGACGTGGATTCTCGAACAGTCGATCCCAATAAACATGCGCGATATATCATCGCGCGGATTTTGGAGTTTGGCCGGGATAGTGAGGTGCGCTGGCTTTGGAATGTGTATCCCAAAGCATTTATTCGGGACGTCGTAAAAAAATCAAGGGTGCTGCGCCCTCGAACAAAAGTATTATGGGACGCCCTGACAAGAACCAGGTAGCGTGGCACGTAAAGTCGCTTCCGAAGGGCGTAAAAGACGCCTTGGATTTTTTGGGTGGGCAGGAGTGGCTCAAGGGAAGACACTGGTATCTGGCAGGGGGAACCGCCCTTGCCATGTACGAAGGCCATCGAGTTTCGCTGGACCTGGACTTTTTTACTTCGCGCAGGACATTTCAACCCAGGGAGGTGCTTGTCCACTTGCAGGACAATGATTGGACCGTTGATATTGCCGAGCCCGGAACCGTGTATGCCTCATTTGCCGGCACGAAGGTAAGTTTTATTGCTTACCCGTTTTTTGTTTCCAAAGAGAAGATGGAGCGTTATGGAAGTGTGAACATACTGAATCCGCGCGATATTGCCGTCATGAAAATTATCGCAATAAGCCATCGGGGGAGAAAGCGCGACTTTGTTGATATGTACTGGTACGTAAAAAAGCACGAGCCGCTTGCGGATGTACTGCGGCGATTGCCAGGTCAGTACCCAACAGTTGCGCACGATTACCACCATATCTTGAAAAGCTTGATGTATTTTGCGGATGCCGAAGAAGACCCCATGCCGAAAGTGTTCTTTAAGACAACATGGCGTGAAATCAAAGCCTATTTTACACGCGAGGTGCCCAAAATCACAAAGGAATTCCTCCAGCTTTCCTCATAGCACCGAGAGTACGGCACTTTTCTCGCTTTGTCCTCGTGGAGTGGTAAAATGATAGCCTTGACATGGGACGAAGTAGTATGATATAATAAAGTAAGGTAAAAAGTAAAAGTAATGCATTGTACATTATGACGTACCTCGCTACGATAACCTCAAAAGGCCAAATCACGATCCCAAAAGCAATTAGGCGAGCAGTTGCCTTGCAGGAACACAGCAGGGTATCTGTTCGAGCTGAAAAAAAGGGGAGAAGAATTGTTCTTGAGGCTGCTCCGACACTTCTTGATCTTGCAGGGACGTTCAGACCCGCAAAGGCATACAATGCGGTGAAAATACGAGAGTACATGGAAAAGCACTACAAAAGAGTGTAGGTTTCTCCATATGGTGTATTTTGTTGATACCAACATCTTTATTCGCATACTGGTGAAGGAAGACGAGAGGAGTTTTCACGAATGTTTCCAGTTTTTTCAACACGTATACAGCGGAAAGATAAAAATCATTACCTCTTCATTGGTACTGGCAGAAGTTCATTGGGTTCTTTCCAGTTTCTACAGGTTCGAGAAAGACAAGACCATTGAAGCTCTTCAGAATATTCTCAATACTCGGGTTCGTGTCAAGGATGGTTCAAATGTTTCTTTCGCCCTTGAGATGTTTCGAAATACAAACGTGAAGCTTACCGATGCTTTCATTGCTTCCCATCCCCTTATTGAAAAGAGGCGGGCCACTATCGTATCGTATGATAAAGATTTTGACAAACTCGGCATCCCAAGAAAAGAGCCGGGAGAGATTATAAAAAAATAGAGTAATATATGGTATATTGAGAATAAAGGAATGCATACAGAGAGAACTCAAAGGAAAAAAGTATTCTCGTATATCGTTGCAACTCTTGGAGTAGGAATAGGGATTTTTGTATTTTTCCAATTCGGGCAAAAATTTTTCAATGAAGAGGCGCAAGCTACCACCGGTGGACAAACGGTTTTCTATTTTCATCGCGAAGATGCGGATGTCAACACGACATACAACGCGATGGCTCTTACTCCTCCAGAGGTTGATGCCGCCACTGGAACTTCTGACTCGACCACTGCATTTGGCGCGCCTTGCGAGGCCGCGGGCGTTACCAATAGCATAACTGAAGTTGATGTCGAAATGGACAGTGGAGCGACTACCGCCGGAGAAAAGTGCGTCGCAACCTTCATAAGTCTTCCAGTTGGTCAGGCTATTACTTTTAACACCACTGATACGAACTCGCTTTCAGCGACTCTCTATGCCGGTCGGACGCCTTCGACCGGTGATCCTAACAACGGAGCGGTTACCCCCAAAGCTTACATCTACAGATATAGCGGCGGAGTGTTCACAATCCTTGGCACTCTCACCGGAACGCCACTCGGCCTTGGCATTGCCTCTCAAACGATAACGGGAACGCCGTCTGCAAATGTTTCTTTAGCGGCAACGGATCGGATTGCGCAAAGGCAATGCGAATTAAGTTAATGGCTAATTGGACCCCATAGATTATGAGAATCGTCATTGGTAATTGGTGTTGTCGTGTTATTGTGTTTGTTTTATTGTTCAGCTTTGGGTTAGCAACAGGTCAGGTAGTAGATGCTCAATCTATCCCCGCATTCCCAGGAGCAGAAGGCTGGGGAGCGGTATCAGTAGGAGGTAGAGGAGGAAGAGTAATTGAAGTAACGAATCTGAATGATGCTGGCACAGGCTCTCTAAGGGATTGCATTGGAGCATCGGGACCACGTATATGCGTGTTTCGCGTGGCAGGCGAGATTGTTCTCACTTCAGGCAGGCTTGCAGTCAGGAATCCCTTCCTAACAATTGCAGGCCAAACTGCCCCAGGAGATGGGATAACCGTCAGAGCTGGGAACACTCTTGTCAGGCCAATAATGAATTTCGAAAGTAATGTTCATAATGTCATAGTTCGATATATCAAGTTTAGATTAGGTTTTAATACTTCCGACCACCCTGATAAGATTGGCCCGTATCCATCAGAGGCACGAGAAGAAAGAGATGTAATCACAATTCGGAGCGGGCAGAACATTATCCTCGACCATATCTCTGCCCAATGGGGTACCGATGAAGGCGTATCGGCTAACCCGGACCCAGGAGCAGTGGTCAAAGACATCACGATTCAGCGCTGCATCGTCGCAGCTGGGCTGCGGCCCCACAGCACAGGGAGTCTTTTTCGCTCCGAGCCCTCCCAGGGGAGGGACACATCCAGAGTCTCTCTCCACCACTGTCTCTACAGCCACAATGCCCATCGAAATCCGCGATTCGATTCGGTAGACCAAATACAGGCAATTAATAATGTGATGTACAACTGGTTTAGCCGATCAGGTGAAACCGTAGGCGCGACTGCCCCTGATTTTATTGCCAATTATTTCAAAGCAGGTCCTTGGTCTGATCCAAATAGAATCATGCAGCATGAGGATACTCCTGGCCCAACCGATCCAACCCTTTTCCCTGACCCTTCCATCTATGCAAAGGACAATATAGCCATACCATTTCAACCGGACCCAAACGCAGCTAACTGGAACCTGTTCCGATATGCCTGGATAAAATCAGGTTTATTGCCAACAAGCTGGCGTCGATTTACTCCCCATCCCTCTCCTCCTATTCCTGTCACAATCACTTCTGCTCAACAAGCATATAATTCGGTCCTCGCCGATGTAGGGGATAATGCACGACTCGATAGCCAAGGTAATTGGGTTTCAAGAGCGGATGCCGTAGACAGCAGAATGATCAATAATGTCAAAAATGGAACCGGCCCGACCTCACCTGAACAGAATGACCATCAAAACGATCATGGGGGTTTTCCTTCTATTAACCCAGGCACCCCATACGCCGACACAGACCACGATGGTATGGCAGATGGATGGGAAAATCTCCACTTTGCGACACTATCCCGCGGCTTCCCATCCGACTCTTCTTCTGACTTTGACGGAGACGGCTACACTGACTTGGAAGAATTCCTCAACGGAAACGATCCTGGGAGCGGAGCACCTACTCCTACTCCTACACCAACACCTGTAGCATGTACCAAAGAAGCAAAAATATGTCCCGACGGTTCAGCAGTAGGCAGAACCGGACCGAATTGCGAGTTTGCCCCCTGTCCTTCGCCAACTTCAACTCCCACGCCTCCCCCAACTCGTCCGGGTTCAGATACCACTCCTCCGGTAATATCCAATATCCAGCCTCAAGGAACACTGCCAGCTTCCACAAAAGAAGTAACCATCACATTGGAGACCAATGAGACAGCGCGGTGCGGTATTTCCCAGAACCCAGGCGTTATTGACCAGCCAGATGCCAGACCCTTCACTACCACAGGAGGCACATCCCATTCCATTGCTCTTCCAGAAGTAGAAGAAGGGAAATCCTACACTCGCTACGCACGGTGCAAAGATGAAGCCGGGAATATTAATCCAAAAGATTCAATAATTCAGTTTTCGATTGAGAAGTTAAAGAAAGCTTCTCCGTTGGCCAGTCTCTTGCCAATAGTCATTATCTCTATTATTGGTATAGGAGTACTATTCTTTATTGTTAGAAGATTAAGAAA
The DNA here is from genome assembly GCA_964489255.1 of uncultured Enterobacteriaceae bacterium. Classification (GTDB taxonomy): domain Bacteria; phylum Desulfobacterota; class Binatia; order Bin18; family Bin18; genus CAZAYE01. The sequence goes on along the minus strand of CAZAYE010000109.1, from coordinate 1,954 downwards.
GAAATAAGATGTGCATGATTTCGTTACTATTATGTCTTAGAACTGATACAAGGAAAGAAAGAATACAATTCTGTTATAGAGCTATTGAAACCATGCACTTATCAAATAAAAGCCGTATCCAAATCACAGCAAGGCATTATTGATGAAGACATAAGAAGCATAAGAGGAGAAGGTGAAGAAGAACAATTCAATTATGGATTTTTGGCTATAATAAAACTATCTAACACATAACCTATCATGAAATTTATGAAATAATCATTCGTCATCCTTTTCGTCTTAGCCTTGATAGTCTCTCAATCAGACAGAGTTATCTATGCCGCCGCGATTCCAGCATTCCCAGGCGCCGAGGGTTATGGAGCCGTATCTATATAGGAGGACGGGGCGGCAAAGTCATCGAGGTGACTACCCTTGCAGACGGAGTCCCTGCTCCTGCCGGCAGTCTTAGAGCATGCGCTGAAGATTCAGGACCGAGGACATGTGTTTTTCGTGTCGGAGGAGCAATTGAACTAAAATCTGGTGCTCGTTTTGAAATCAAGAACCCATATTTGACTATAGCAGGACAAACTGCTCCAGGCGGTGGAATACTTATCAAAGGTGATGCAGGGATAAGCGTATGGACCCATGACGTCATAATCCGATATCTTCGCTTCAGACTTCTTGGTACAGGCAGTCCAGGCCAAGGTCAGGTTAACATCTACATTTTCAATGGCGCGTACAATGTTATCGTTGATCACTGTTCCACCTCCTGGTCGCTTGACGAAAACACGACTATATATAAGAAGGAGTCTCCTTTCTCACCGGACATCACAAACGTTACTTTCCAGCGATGCTTTATTGCTGAAGCACTGGCAGGCCATGGCACCGGTCTGCTCATTGGCGGCCAGGCTCCACAAGCGATGCTGATCCTAATCTGCTTTCAGACGCGTATCTCAAGGTCCACGAGATTTCTGTTCACCATAATCTCTTTGCTCACAACTACGACAGAAACCCAAGAGTGGGTGCTGCTGGCACAGAGGTCATTAACAACGTGGTGTATAACTGGGGCAGTCGTGTTTGGGTATCAGAAAAAAAGAATACCATTGACTTCATCAACAACTACTGGAAGCCAGGACCAATGAGCGGCAGCTTGATTTACAAACATGAAAGTACGTATATAGGAACCCAAGGCTGGGTATATCCTGACCCATCGATATACATATCGGGAAATATCGTGAAAGGAAGCTTTGAAAACCCTACTGCCGACAACTGGCCCCTGATAGTAAGAGACCCAGCTGCTGGTTATCCTCCCGGGACGCTTCTCCCATTAAGTTATCGCAGATATACGAGTTTAGCCCAAGCTCCTAATCCCATTACCATCCAGTCAGCTGCTGATGCGTACACCTCGGTCTTGGCTGACGCTGGAGCCAATGCCAGACTGGATTGCCAGGGCAAGTGGGTCTCCAACTCCGATGCTGTGGATCTGCGTGTGATCAATGACATCAAGCAAGGGACAGGATGGACTGGTACTGGTGTTGCTGGTGGTGGTTTTGGTGCTGGTGGTGCTGGTGGTGCTGGTGGTGCTGGTGGTGGTTGGACTCTTCCTGGTGGTTCTGGATCTCCGGGTTTTGCGCTCGTGGAGTGGTAAAAAATCTCTCAAAGAACTAAAAAAAGGAAACCGCTAAAACCGCAATGGAAATTGCCCCAAGGGGTGGAGAAATGTGGACGGGCACCATTTTCAACCTAACAATCATCATGCTATTGTTTAAGCATACCTCGAGTCGCGCGCGTAGACATCGCAAATCACCCCTATCATGTTCTCAACCGCGCAATTATGCGTCGAGGGGGAGCAATATACAATAACGGTTTCGAGGAGAAGCCGTTTTTGGTTTGTGGAGTAATGGTGAGCATAGTTATGTAAATTATGTCTTAGGCAGGCACATATGGCGGATTGATTAGTTTGTGATTGTTCAGAAAC
>CAZAYE010000108.1:2977-8439 GCA_964489255.1 uncultured Enterobacteriaceae bacterium | reverse complement strand
AGATCATGCCTAGTCTCGTGGGCTCGGAGATGTGTATAAGAGACAGCCGCTAAGTAAAGCCCAGATTATTGCCTACCACATTCTTGATAGCGTATCCTCTGCGCGCCGCATTGTCGCTCTGAGCGCGTCCCTGGGGAATGACAACAACTCTCAGTGGCAAGAACCATTGGAGAGAATGTTGGAAGATAGTGCAGGTCTTGAACAACTTGAGCAGCTTATGAGGGGGGTAAGGTCTCCTCATACAGATACCAGATCAGCTTTGCTTGCCATAAGTCAGCTAGGTGATCTCTTGAAGGACATATCTGTGTGGCCTCAGGTCGAAAATATCCTTCTCGCACAGACGTTCTGTTGGCCTCTCCTCGTTTCTGGTGATGGGGAGAATGGCTTGGGCATCAGCCTCCCTATTGCCGTCGATATCACCTTGGACGGCAAAGGGGATGTAGTTGTAGATGGCGTGCAGCCACAGAGTGACAATCTTGGCGGTGTTGATGCATCACAATGGCGGCAACATCTAGAACGGTCGGTGGAAGCAGCGAAGAAGCTATGGTTGGGCAAACATGGGAACCACGGCGTTTACGAAAGCTGGTGGAGAAACCCGGCTGATTTTCGGTGTAAGGTTAAACATGCGAGTGTGACGTTTGACTTCCACTGGGCGAACTGCATCCTTGGTGATATCCCCGCGTCCTTCCGAGATGGCAGCGCGAATACGTACTTTGCTATGGTAGTCCTTGCCCGTTTTCTGGGGCGGCGAAGGGGTTTTTCAAGCGTGGTTACGGGTCTTATCCGGGAGCAGTGTAAAAACAAAGACAGCCAAGAGGAAGAGTTGGACTTCTGGGTGGAGCCACCCGGCGGCGTTGCTACGAAGTTGCGCTATCTGTTTGCTGCTCGCACTTTTGAACGGGCCGCTTTGCCTAGGGGGAGTGCGACTGAAAATGCCGTAGAGGGACTCCTCCTCCGGCAGGAGAGCATAGAAAATAATCCCTCGGCGAGAGGGACGAAAATAGCCCAGACTGCTGAAGTGGCCTACGGAGCGAAGCTTTCTCACCTGGCCGATATTGTGCAGATCGGCGGATGGCGCCAGTATCGTTTCATCAGGTGCCCAGAGCTTCAATGGGCCATACACGAAGACCATCATGCGCAACGTCCAGGCCTTCTAGATATAGCCGACCCCCGAGTCGAAACTGTTTTGAACCTCCTAGGAGATAATAGCGCTCCAGTCCTCGACCTACAGGATTGCCCAGAGGCAATACCCCACGCCCTGGGGTCCGCACTGTGGCACATCAATATGTCTCTGCGACTTCAGATGCCGCGTAGAATCGCAATGTTCTCTTCTCTCTTCATTCGTGCGACTCACGATCAACAGGACAGCCGATTTTGGGAAATTGTCTGGCGCGCGATCGGCGCCCCTGCAGCAGACTTTGTGCGGTTACACCGCGCTCCATCCCCTGCTCACGCTGCAACTGAGCTGGCGGAAGCTTTGAGTCGTTTTCAGCCGTTAGAGAGTTCCCCTGGCCATCGGGCTCCGGACCTCATCGTCATCATCGGGGCAGAACGCTTATCAGAGAGCCTAGAGAACACGGGAAATCCCCTACTACGAAATCTCGCCGTTGTGCCCGTTCTCAATGAGCTGACCGCCCAAGGAAAACTGAGGATTGCGCCCAACGCCGAGGCCTTGGCTGCGTTTTTAGGAAGAACACGTATCATACTGCTGCGTGACCGTCCTGACGACGAAATAGACTCTCTATTCTCAAGAGCAGCGTTAGCAGAACTTAACCAGGGAGAATTGAGCGCTTTATCCGCGTTGTCAACGTTCCGTTGGGAGTTTACCCACGCGATGGCTGCCCTTTTGCTCGCAACCGCGGGAATGGAAAATCTCAAGAGTGAATAGGGAAATGTTCGCAGTTTTCTTCGTCGGCTGCAGGGTAAAGGGGTGATTCGTTACTGTCATGGTTGGTACCATCTTCCCGCTGCCCTACGCAAAGAATTACAGCAAGGTCCAGCACTGTCGGACATAAAAAAAATGGCATATCACCTGGCGGCTGGGACAGCGCTCGCACCTTATACGCTGGATCACTCGGTGCCAGCCCTAGCACTTGATCAGGGGTTTCTTCCAGAGAACATCTATGAGGCGTTTTTTCACTTTGACCGCGCTAGCCACATAGCGCATAACGAAGGACAGCAGGGAGACAAGATGCGAAATCTCGCAATCGAGCGCAAAGCACGGCTCCTTCGTTTTTCTGCTTTCCAAACGTGGTCCACGATAGAAAACCTCACAAGCTGCCCACGGCCGCTGGCGTACATGGAAGCCTATACGATGGGCAAAGAGCTTGTGGAAGCTCGCGAGAAGAATAAGTCCTATCCCTTACATCCCGGATCCTATATGACCGCTATCCATGGTGGTGAACGCTGGTACAACGCTGAGAAAAATCTGCACATCAAACAGACACTGGATCAGGAGCTCGCAGGACCAGAGGGGCTCTTTGAAAAAGCATTGAGGGCCTGCGAAGAGCCCCTGTTCAAAAAAGAGCGGAATTTCAATCGTCTTCTAGTTTTGAGTCAGTATGCCAATCATTTGGCTCAAAAGGGATCAGAATGTTCAGAACGTGTCGCTGCTTTTGACCAAGAGGTTTTGCGGCTCATTGATGCTGGTGAAACTGCTAGAGGTGTCCGCGGAGAGTGGTTTGAAAGGGTCGGGGATGGAAGGATAAACCATGCTGAGGCGGCGCGCCTCTATAGATGGGGCGTCGAGTGGGTTCCAGAATGATCTCAATTCTGGGTTAAGGCGCTTGGTGCTGCGACGTTGGCGACGGAAGACACAGATTGGGCATTGGCTTCTCTACAGAAATACGCAGCACAAAGAACATCCAAACGACGAGAACTCTGCACTGTAGAAGAAGTCATGATTCTTATCATAAGCCATATCGATGCACGCTGGGATCCTTCTTCACCACGGTGGATTAAAGAGCGGTGGTACGCCGGCGTAAGGTGGATTGAAAAGAACTGGGGACATTCTGATAAGATTCAGCGGGCCCTCCAATTTTTCTACTGTGGAGACCTCTGGTTCCACCTAGCAAAGGTTCTGGAGGACTCAGGCAACTTGGAAGAAGCAATAAAGTCCTATCGGCAGATTATCACAGTGGTTCCAAAGACAGGGGCGGTCTACACTGCGCTGGGCCAGCTGTATGAACGCCGGGAGCAGTTGGACAAGGCAGAAGAGACTTATAAGCAAGGAATTGTGGCGGCTCCGACGGATGGACCGCTCCGTATTATGCTGGGCCAGCTGTATGAACGCCAGGGCAGTTAGACAAGGCAGAAGAGACTTATAAGCAAGGAATTGTGGCAGTCCCACCGGATGGACAGCTCCATCTTGCGCTGGGTCAGCTGTATGAACGCCAGGGGCAGTTAGACAAGGCAGAAGAGACTTATAAGCAAGGAATTGTAGCGACTCCAAATCGGGGAAGGTTGTACTACCACTTAGTGTGCGTTTTGTTAGATCGTTCCGACCTAGATGCTGCTCGACGAACTGCTGATAGCGCCATGACTCGCTTACGTCGAAATCCTTGGTCGTACTGCGCACTTGCTGAACTTCATCTACGGGCTGGCAGCCTTTTGGAAGCACGTACTCTATGCCGCCAAGGGATTCGCGATTGTGATGTCATAGTAGCTCGGCTTTATGAGTTGATAATAAAGACCATGGACCAAGAGGCAGACACAGCGGGAGCTTTAGAGGTCTGCCGTGAGTGGGTATCAGCAATACCTCTTGACGGCAACAGCTACACGGCTCTTGCAGCCCGTCTTCTCGAGAGAGGGGATATTAATGAAGCCCGAGAAGTGGTCCAAAAAGGGCTATCCCAAGTTCCTGAGTGGCCGCCACTGCTAGAGCTAGCAAAGCGCTTGATGTAGAAATGCAAAAACCTTAGGTCTTCTAGCAAGGCATGCAGCCTGCCTATCTATGCCTCTCTGACCACTTTTGGACAGGCAATCAGTACCGTCCCACCCTTCGCGCCTCCCGTGCGCTTCCTCTTGTTAACCTTGCCTTATTATGGTCGCATGACCTTCGAATACCGCCTCATACCATAAGAGCAATTCATCTTCCCTTCTTTCTCGATAAGGTGTAGAGAGTGCGTCATGAGTACGCAGGTTGTGATTACATTGCCGGACGAAGTCTATCGTCGGGCTGAACGTCTGGCACAATTGATCAGCCGTGATGTGACCGACTTCCTGGCCGACACCCTTGTTCTTTCACTGCCATCGTTCAATCCGCAACCAGGGGCGGTCAAGTCAATCGCAGAACTCTCGGACGAGGACGTCTTAGCCCTGGCCGACCTCCAGATGGAACCAGATCAAGATCAAAGACTCAGTGCTTTGTTAGATAAACAACAAGCAGGGGACCTCTCCGATGCAGAGCGCTCGGAACTGTTGGCGTTGATGCAACTCTATCAAGAGGGGTTGTTACGCAAGGCCCAGGCGCTACATGAGGCGGTCCGGCGCGGGCTGCGAGAGCCATTGGAACCGTGAGCCCCGGTCCGGTGTCGGATGACATTCGGGTCCGCATCCGTACGCAGGCCCGAAATCGCTGCGGGTATTGCCTGAGTTCGCAACAATACGTCCTCGGGCTTCTGGAGATTGACCACATCATTCCCAAGGCACGGGGAGGCACCGATGAGGAAGAAAACCTGTGGCTCGCGTGTCGGATGTGTAACGGCTTCAAAGGAACGCAAACACATATGCGAGACCCGCTCACGGGTCGGCGTGTCAGACTGTTCAACCCCCGTCGCCAACAGTGGTCCAGGCACTTCCAATGGAGCCAGGAGGGAACGCACGTTCTCGGACGTACCGCCTGCGGCCGCGCGACCGTTGTAGTTTTGCAGCTCAACCACCTAGTCGCTGTCATGGTAAGGCGTAAGTGGGTTGCCGCAGGTTGGCATCCGCCGCAGGACTAACAGGCTGTTGAAAAACGCTCCGTTCACCCCCTTCGACTGCGCTCAGGATAGGCTTGTCGAAGCACGAATACCACCGCCACCACGCGTGCTGGATGTCCGCCTCCGCGGGCATGACGGAAGAGAGGCCAGAGGGAGGGTCATTCCCGTGCAAGCCCTGAGCATCTGTCACAACCGCCGTCCAGAGACAAGAACCCCTCTACCGATGGTAAAAGGTAAAGCGTAAAACATAAAAAAAGAGGGGCCCAATCACGCATTACGTTTTAGGGTATTAAGCTTTCCCGACGAAGAGACCTATAGCTCATCGAGGAGACCGATATCCCATGTGGACTACCATTACAAGCGAAACGAAACGCCCGACTGACTATCAACTGCGCCGGATAACGATCGATTTGACTCGGGAGGATATCCGCCAGGAGGCCGTTGCCTGTCAGGACCTGGACGATTTTCTCGGCGGCATCGCTCGCTCGTTCAAGCTGCTGGCCAACTATGAGGTTGAGGACGCTTTTGCTCCCTCGTCTC
>CAZAYE010000108.1:838-2967 GCA_964489255.1 uncultured Enterobacteriaceae bacterium | reverse complement strand
CGTCTCCTCTCATCATGAATCTCGGAGTCTTCTCTGGCACTGACTTAATGACTGGCCTGCGGATTTTCTTCTCGGCCTACAGTCCACTCAAAGTCGCCAACAACGGCCGGCCGCTGGCGATGTGGTCGGCGGCTTCAGACAAATTCGGTACGAAAGTGCGGGCTGCCGGAGTCGATGAAGTGATCTTTCTTGGTCGGGCGCAGCGACCAGTCTATCTGCTGATCCATAGAGATGACGCCGATGGTCTTCACCTTTCGCTGGAAGATGCCAAGGAGCTCCTGGGGAAAACTACGCACGAGAAGATCATGCAGCTTGCCGACCGTCACCCAGATTCTCAGGTCGCCGCGTTGGGACCTGCGGGAGAGCACTGGCAGCAGAATTTTTACGCCGCCATTGCCTGCAGCACAGTCAATCAATTACGTTCACGTGACTGCAAGCCGCGCTTCGCCGGCCGCGGTGGCATAGGCAGCCTCATGGGATCGAAAAATCTTATTGCCATCGTTGCCCAGGCGCCGGACGTGTACCGCGGCAAATCGACCCCAGCACTGCTGGAAGCCAACAAAGAGATCAGCCGCGGTCCAGGCTCGCGTAACTACCGCGATGCCGACAAAGGCAATGGCAACGGCGGCACCTGGCGCAATGTCGCCGGGTTGCACCCGGTTGGTGCCCTTCCGGAAATGAACTTTTGGCCGCAGGGCACTGACCGTCCAGTGGCGTTGTACCGCAACTCGATGGAGAGCAACAGCCAATACTTCATCAAAGACGAGTCCTGTTTCAAATGTGGTATCTCTTGCCACAAGAACATCTATGTCGCAGAAGAAGGGAACAGCCGCCGCAAGCCAGGCAAGTTCTTCACCAAGTTTGATTACGAACCACTGGATTTGTTGACCATTAACTTGGGTATTTATGATCAACCGCAAGCGTTAGAGATCATCGAACTTGTCGATCAATTAGGCTTCGACTCCATCAGTCTGGGTGTCACCCTTGGCTACCTTATGGAGTACAACCAACACCATCCGCAGCAACCGATTGTCGGGGGTCTGTCGTTTGGCGATTTTCATAAGGCCTGTCAAGTCATCAAACAGACGGCCGCCGGCCTGCTCCCAGAAGTCGGGCAGGGAGTGAAGCGGCTCTCAGAGAAGCTGGGGGAGACGTCCTACGCTATGCACTGCAAAGGTCTTGAACTCCCAGCCTACTTGCCTGAAACGAACCCCGGCTATCCCTTTGCCATCGCTGGTGGTCACATGTCGATGCGGACGTTTCTCCTGCTGGTCTTTGACGGCAAGACCGACATGGACTACTGGGTGGACGCAATCGTCCAGCCAGGTCGAGGGGTTTACTACACCCGCGATGACATTTTAGGGTTGTGCAAGTTCGCCGGCACGCCTGACAAAGTCATCGAACCGGTGTTCAAAGACTTGTATGGAGTGGAAGTCACGCGCGACGAGCTCGTGCATGCTACGCAACGAACGTATCTCCGCGGGCTTCTCCTAGAACGCAAACAAGGCACGACGTTGGACGACTACGTATTGCCGACGCGCGTGTATGAGCGTAACCCGAACGTCCAGTTACCTCACTTCATCACCCCAGAGTTCTGGCAAGAGTTACGGCAGCGGGTCCTCCAGACTTTCGACGCGCAGATTGAGAGCTATGGGTTGCGGCAAGCCGCGTAACACCTCCTACAAAAATTCATGAAATCCCAGCGATACATCCGGTTGAACGGCCAGCCCCGACCTCTGCGGGCAATTGCCTTCGATCTTGATAGCACTTTGACGCGCCCTTACCTTGACTTCAAACGCTTGCGCAAACATCTCAACCTCCCCGAGGGCGACATTCTGCACTGGCTGGCAGGCCTCTCACTGGCAGAGAAAGCTCAGGCGCAAGCGATCATCGAGGCCTTCGAGCAGGATGGGGTCGAAAATGTTACTTGGAACGAGGGCGCACGGGAAACCCTGGAGAGAGTGCGGGGAATGGGACTATCGCTGGCAATCGTCACGCGCAACAGCCGTGCCTCGCTTGAAACGGTGTGCCGCCGCCTGGAAATTATGGCCAATCTGTTGGTCGCCCGCGAAGATGCGCCACCTAAACCTGACCCGATGTGCCTGCTCTACACTGCCGAGCAGCTGAGG
>CAZAYE010000108.1:0-828 GCA_964489255.1 uncultured Enterobacteriaceae bacterium | reverse complement strand
GAACAGTTACTCATGGTTGGGGACTATCGGCATGACATGGACGCTGGCCGAGCGGCTGGAGCGATGACTGTGCTGCTCACCAACGGGCAAATCCCTTCTTGGCCGGTGGAAGCAGACCTGGTTATCGAGCGGCTGGTGGAATTGCTGCTTTACCTAGAGATGAGAGACAGAGAACGGTAGGTTGGGCACGCAGTGCCCAACACGAGTAACGTTGGGCTTCGCAAGAGCCTGCCCTGAGCTTGTCGAAGGGCTCAGCCCAACCTCCCATTCTGGATTCTTAACGAAGGGTATTCTTTGTTCGACAGGTTGCAAACCATTAGCAAGACCCTCAAGCGCGAGTTGAGAGTCTATCAACTCGTATGCAAAGACCCCCGCACGCCGAAGCCGGCCAAATGGCTGCTCGGGTTAGCCGTTGGGTATACCCTGCTGCCCTTCGATCTCATTCCCGACTTTATCCCGGTCATCGGTCATCTCGACGATGTGATCATTGTCCCGCTGCTGGTCTTCATCGCGCTGAGGTTGATTCCCGCCGAGGTGATTAAGGACTGCCAGAGGAAGCTATGAGCCGGGGGTTCAAACCCCCGGCTACCCCCAGAGCAGCACGACGTGCTGCGGGGTGCCGCAGAGCGGCACCTGACAGTAGGCTGGTCTTTCAAGGCCGGCCTGCAGAGGGACGCCCTTGGGTAACGGTTATCTGTTCCTCGTCTCGTTACACCTGCACTTTTTGTTTTAGGCCAACTCTTCCGATAACGTCTTGGCCTCTTGCAAGTTTTTGGTATCAAACCCTTCGGTGCACCAGGCATTCGCGGGTCACCGCCACTGCCGGTT
>CAZAYE010000107.1:0-8449 GCA_964489255.1 uncultured Enterobacteriaceae bacterium | reverse complement strand
ACTAAGCCGTGCTCAATCGGCTCGCCTTCCTCCATGCCGAGGCGATCCATGATCTTCTGGATCCGTTCAGCCCCAAAGATCCGCAGTAAATCGTCCTCCAGCGAAAGATAGAACCGCGAGGTCCCCGGATCGCCCTGGCGTCCGGCTCGCCCGCGCAGTTGGTTATCGATACGTCGAGCTTCGTGCCGCTCGGTCCCAAGAATGTGGAGTCCGCTCGCAGCCACAACCTTCTCACGCTCTTCTGCGCAGGTTTTCCGGTATTTCTCCAGTACGTCAGTGAAGGCTTGTTGGTACAAGTCAGGAGCTTTCTCCAACTGCTCACGCACTTCTTCAACGACTTTCACCCGCTCCCGCCGCTTCTCTTCATAAGCCCGCTCTGCTGCAGCCAGCGCTGCCTCATACGGTTTATGTTTTTCCTCATAGCGCCGCTCCGCCTCCTCATACGCGCGCACCGCTTCTTCGTGTGCCTGCCGCGCCTCCTCGTACTGCTGCGTGACCTCACCGTTCTCACTGGTGGGTATGCCAGCGATCCGCACAACGGCCCGGCTGTAATCACCCAGCACCCGCTCGTAGCGACTCCGAACGGTTTCCAACCGCGCCGCCGGGACCGTCGCCGCTCCACTCCCTAACAAGCTCTCGTACTCTGCCTGGACAGTTTCGTACTCCTGGAGTTGATCTTCACTCAGTGCCGGACCAATCACCTTATCGTATTCGCTGAGCGCGTGTTCGTAAGCAACGCGCGCTTGGTTATATTGATCGAGGAAGAGCGCGTTTTCTTTCGCTCCATTGGCAAAATCGAGGCGACCAGCCAGGTCTTCGTACTCAACTTGAGCTTTTTGCCAGGAAGCGTACAAAAATGGGCGATACGTCTCAGTCATCCGTTTGAGAGCGGCATTGCGTGCTTCCTCGAAAGGCAGCCATTCCTTTTCATATTTCTCCCGGGCGCGGCTTACCGCTTCGTTGTATTCTGCCCGCAACTCTTCGAGGCTTTCCTCATAGCTTTTGCCCACCTGGGCGGGGAAACTGGCGCCCATTTTGCTGCTCAACCACCGCTTCTCCAGTTCGGCCCGCGCTAAAAACTCTGGGTTTCCACCTAACAGGATGTCAGTGCCACGACCGGCCATATTCGTGGCAATGGTCACTGCGCCAAAACGGCCAGCCTGCGCAATAATGTTGGCTTCGGCTTCGTGGTTCACCGCATTGAGCACGCTATGCTTGATCCCTTTCCGTTTGAGCAGCTTGCTCAGATGTTCAGATTTCTCGACCGAAATCGTGCCGACCAGAACCGGCTGACCGCGGCCGTAACACTCCGCAATGTCCTCAATCACGGCATTGAATTTCTCGCGTTCAGTTTTGTAGACCATGTCCGGGTGGTCGATACGGATCATCGGCTTATTGGGGGGGATGACGACCACGTCGAGGTTATAGATCTTTTTAAACTCTACCGATTCGGTGTCGGCCGTACCGGTCATCCCCGCCAGTTTTTTGTACATGCGGAAATAGTTCTGAATCGTGATGGTGGCGAGGGTCTGGTTTTCTTCACGAATCCGTACTCCCTCCTTGGCCTCAACGGCTTGATGCAGACCATCAGACCAGCGCCGACCAGGCATGAGACGACCAGTGAATTCATCAACGATGATCACCTCGCCGTCTTTGATCACGTAATCCACATCGCGCTTGAACAGGGTGTGGGCCCTCAAGGCTTGGTTCACGTGATGCAAGGTGCCAATTTCCGCTGGGTCATAGAGGTTTCTGACCCCCAGGATCCGTTCGACTTTCGCCATCCCCTCTTCAGTGAGGGTGGCAGTACGGAGTTTTTCATCAATGGTGTAGTCAATCTCGCGCTGCAAGCGCGGAATGACTCGGTTGATGACATAGTATTTTTCGGTGGACTCTTCGGCTGGCCCCGAAATAATCAGGGGCGTGCGCGCCTCATCGATCAGAATATTATCGACCTCATCAACAATGGCAAACTGCAGCTCCCGTTGGACGTAATCATCAAGGCTGAATTTCATGTTGTCGCGGAGATAGTCAAAGCCGAATTCATTGTTGGTTCCGTAAGTAATATCCGCGCGGTACGCCTCCTTGCGCTCGATGGGGCGTAGGTTAAGGAAGCGGTAGTCCTTGACCAGGTATGTGGGGTCGAACAGGAAACTGGTGTCGTGCACAATGGAGGCCACCGACACACCCAAAGCATGGTAGATCGGCCCCATCCACTGCACATCGCGCCGGGCGAGGTAGTCATTCACGGTAACTAAATGAGCGCCCCGGTCGAGCAGGGCATTCAGATACAGTGGCAAGGTCGCGACCAAGGTCTTTCCCTCACCGGTCTTCATCTCGGCAATTTTCCCTTGATGAAGCACAACGCCACCGAGGAGTTGGCTATCGAAGTGCCGCATGCCAGTGGTCCGCCGTGAAGCTTCGCGTACTGCGGCAAACGCTTGAGGGAGGATCTCGTCGAGGACCTCAGCTTCAGTTTGGCGTAACTCTTTTTCTAATTTTTCGGCTTCTTCTTTGAGCTCTTCTTTCTCTGCGCCCGTGTCATCTTGGCCCTCCTCACTTCCCACAGTCCGTGCCTGGATCTCTGCCAGACCGGCGCGGAGATCTTGAGTAGCCGTCCGTATACGCTCTTTGAATTCATCAGTTTTGGCTCGCAAGGCCTCGGGACTGAGGCTAGTGAACTCAGGCTCAAGTTGATTGATTTTTTCCACCAACGGTCGGAGTTTCTTCAACTCCCGATCATTTTTGCTGCCGAAGATCTTGTGCAGTAAAGCGGTCAACATCGCGTTTGTACCTATGTTTAAGTCAAGACAATAAGGATTGCCCAATGGCGTGCATTGTACCACGTCTCGGCAAAAGAGGAAGTTGCGCATGGTCGCGTTTTTCTCAATAATCAGGCCCATGCGATCGACGTCTTCCAGACACCTCACCTGGGCTCTGTTGCTCCTTGCTGTCCTTTTTACCGGATGCACTCCTAGGGCTCCGTTGCCCTTCCCTTCTTCCCCTTCGTCCCCACCTCCTCCAGCGACGCCATCCCTACGAGTCGATAACGAAATCGTTCTCCCATGGGGGAGCGAGGAGCCAGCTCTTCTGGTGGTAGACAAAACCTGTCGAACCTTAAACCTCTACCAGTATGGAAAATTAGCCAAGAGCTATCCTATCGTCCTTGGTCGCAAGCCGGGAAGAAAACTGTACGAAGGGGATAGACGTACCCCAACAGGCTTATACATGATTATTGCCAAGGACCATCATCGACGCTGGTCCCGTTTTATGCTCCTCGACTACCCTACTGCTCACGACGTTAACCGTTACTGGAAAAACGTTTCGGCAGGCGTTGTGCCCAAGCGGGGAAATGGCTACCCTGGTGTTGGGGGAGAGATCGGCATTCATGGGACTGACAAGGAAACCTTTAACCGGGTGGGTATCAACTGGACCTTTGGGTGTATCTCTCTCTTCAACCCCGATGTCCAAGAGCTTTATGCCGTCGTGTCGATTGGAACTTTAGTATATATCAAAGACTGAGAGCAATTGATAAAAATTTCTTCCCTAATTATCCACAAAAACAAAATAATTTTACCATAATGCAAGTCAATTCTCACATTGTGATTATTCACCTATCACTTTCACCTGTTTCACGGGAAACGTAGAGATCATGAATATCCCACTCGTCTCGCTCGAATCCTTGATCCACGGTAGTTCGCGAGCGCTCGTCATCGGTGTTGGAGGCGGCGGCGACGTGGTCGGCGCACTGGCCACTGCCCGGTTTCTCGAATTCTGTGGTTTGCAGTTTCATCTCGGTGGTTTGCCCTGGGAGCGCTTTGTCTACGATCCGATTCCTGGGCCGCGCAACTTGGTCGAAATCGAAAATGCCCGTATTCTCCACCCCCATGCCTGGATGGTCAACGCCAACACCCACACCCACCACGGGATCCGATTCACTGAAACCGAAATGGCTGCGCTGTACGGCTGGGAGGTGCTTCACATAGATATTAATAGTGGAGTGACTGGAGCTATCGCAGGGTTAGAGGCGGCTATTACCGCTTTGGGTATCGACCTGTTGGTCGGCATCGACGTCGGCGGGGACTCCCTCGCGCAAGGGGGAGAAGCAGGTCTGCGCAGTCCACTTGCCGACGCTGTGATGCTCGCAGCGTTTACCGCAATGGAAAAACGCGGGCAGATGACGTTGTGGGGAGTTTTTGGTTACGGCAGTGACGGGGAACTGACGACGAGTGAGATCGAACACGCTTTGGCTCGGCTCGCAGAAGCCGGAGGCTTACTCGGAGCTTGGGCGCTGACGCCTCAAGTGGTGAGCGAATTAGAAGATGTGATCGAAAAGGTCCCCACCGAAGCCAGCGCTGTCCCCTTGCGTTGTGCCAGAGGAGCTTGGGGAGAAATCGGCATCCGTTACGATGAACGAAAGGTACGGTTGACCCCGCTTACTACCCTGACCTTCTATCTCTCAGCTTCGGTGCTATTCAATACCCTCTCACGGCCAGCCCGGGCCGTGGCCGCAAGCACTTCTCTCGAAGAGGCCAATGATGCGTTGCATCGTCTCGGCATCAAAACTGAATTGGACTTAGAACGCGAACGAGAGCAGCGGCAGAACGCCTAAAACCTTGTATTTTCCTTTCATCAGGAGCGCGTCAAGAACTGCGCTCCCCGTTATTGAGCAAACGTCTCCACAATCAGTCGATGGTTCTCCATCACTCGCTCAGCTCGTACCCCGGCGGTTGGTGTGTAAAGAATAGGCAGGTCAATAAATCCGTCCCACTTCTTCAGTTGCTCCCGACACTCCTCCGGGGTTCCGGCAATGGCGATTTGTTCGACCATATCGTCAGTCACAGCCTCAGCCATTTGGAGGAGGTTAAACGTTTTGAAGTGTTCCCAAATTGCCAGTTTCTGCGGCTCCCAACCGTGCAGATTAAGAATCCCTTCATACGACTTCACTGACGCATAAAAGGCGATCTGGTTCCTCGCCTCCTGGATGGCTTGTTGACGATCGTGACTAACGGCGGTGATTAACAGGGTAGTGATATCGATATCTTTGAGACTCCGCCCTCCCCGTTTTGCCCCAATCTCAAGATTCGGTTTGATGAACTCGTTGATGTACTTACGGCTGTAGAGAGGGTGACCCACCAGCCCATCGGCAACCTCTCCTACGGTCCGTAACATACCTTTCTGCACGGCAGCGAGATAAAGCGGAATCCGGTCGCGCACTGCTCGGGGACGAACAAAGGCTGGAATGTGAATGCGATAAAACTCACCGTCAAACCGTACCCCCATCCCCTTGTGCGATGCCCATATCGTACGGATCAACGCTACGCACTCTTTCATCTTTGCTGCTGAGCGTGGTTCGAATGGCTGCCCGTACCAGCCTTCGTTCATAGACTTGGTACCACTGCCCAGCCCTAAGACCATTCTTCCTCCAGATAATTCATCGAGGTCCATCGCCCCAGTCGCATTCAGCACGGGGTTACGCATGTAGGCGTACGCAATACCTGTCGCAATCTTTGTCCGCCTGGTGCTCAATGCGACTGCCGCTAGAGTCACCAAGCCATTGCGATTAAAAAACTCGCCGTTCCATACTGAGTCGAATCCGGCATCGTCCGCACGCCTGGCGATGTCCATCATGTCCTGGAGCGTTGGAGTAAAGAGTGCAATTGCTCGGCGTCCCATGAGGTCTCCTTCATTTTACAAAAGAGAAATTATCAGAAATATGCTCAGTCCTCATTGCTCAGCCCTCATCACTCACTCCATCACCTGCCCCCCACAAACCGGCAAATAGTGTCCAGTCACAAAGCTCCCCAACTCAGAAGCAAAAAATAAGGCAGCCTGCGCCGTGTCCTCTACTGTTCCCGTCCGGCGCAGCGGTACCAACCTTTCATGCTTCTCTTGCGCTTCCGGAGTAAGTAGTGCTTTTACTTCTTCAGTTAAAGTGAGCCCGGGAGAAACAATATTAACAGTGATATTGTATTGTCCAACCTCAACCGCGAGATTTCGTGTAAATCCCAACATCGCAGTCTTCGCTGCCGTGTAACCGTGATAGTGCGGAGCAGGCTGGTGAATACCGATCGTGTTGATGCTAATGATGCGTCCCCACCGTCTCGCTTTCATGCCTGGAAGCACAGCCTGGCTGCAGAGGAACGCCGCTTTCAGGGTGGTATCGATCTGCTCCTGCCACTCGGCCCAGGTAGTTTCGTGAAAGCTCTTGCGCGGAGTCGCAGCTGCATAATTGCTCACCAAGATATCTACCTTGCCAAAGGTATCCTCCGCTTTTCGCACCATTTCACGCACTTGCGTCTCATCAGTAATGTCCGCCTTCGCAAAGATCGCTTTGCCTCCCGCAGCCCGAATCTCTTCAAGGACCCCTTGAGGATTTCCTTCGTCTTTCACCTGATTGATGACAACACTGGCTCCTTCACGCGCAAAGACTCGAGCAATGCCCGCACCTGTACCACGAGCGGAGCCAGTAATTAACGCGACTCTATTTGCTAACAGCATGAAAACTCTTCCGTGTCCTAAAAAGCTAACAGCTAAAAGCTAATAGCCAACCGCTATCCTGCCTGCAACCCAAGACCGCGAATGGCCATGATGTTCCGCAGGATGTTGCTCGTCCCCCCCTGGATGGTATAGGCAGGAGCATAGAGATATTCGCGAGCCGCGCGGCCAGCCAAGCGAGCAGCCGGCGACCCTGGCAAAAGCACAGCATAGTCGCCTAATACACTGCTGACCGTCTGGGCGATACGCTGCTCCACCTCGGTACAGAAACACTTGGCCATTGCCGCCTCGTAGTTCGGCGCGCCTCCTTTGCTCAACATCCAGGCGACTTTGTACACCATGAATCGGCCCATATCGAGCTCGATCTGCAGCTGCGCAAGTTGGTTACGCACCAGCGGATCCTTGGTCAGGCCGTTTTCTTGCGCATACTTCACCGTGTCGCGAAACACCGGATAATTGCTCAGCAACCGCTCGATGCCGCTGCGTTCGTAGTCAAGTTGCGAAGCAATCTGATACCAGCCTCGGTTTTTCTCGCCGATCAGCCACTGCCTAGACACACGCACGTTATCGAAAAACACTTCGTTGAAATGATGCTCGCCAGTCAGGTCCACTAAGGGGCGCACGGTCACTCCCGGCAGTTTCATGTCAATGAGGAACTCGCTGATGCCCTTGTGTTTGGGCGCATGCGGATCGGTGCGAGCAACCAAATAGGCATAGTCAGCCACATGTGCGAAGCTCGTCCAGATCTTCTGACCAGAGATGATGAAATGATCGCCCTCCTCTACCGCCTTGGTCCGCAGAGATGCCAGGTCAGACCCCGATCCTGGCTCGCTCATTCCCAGGCAAAAAACGATTTCTCCTTTAGTGACACACGGAAGAATTTCGGCTTTCTGTTCCTCGCTCCCGTATGCCAATAATGCTGGACCAACCTGGCGGTCACCGAGCCAGTGCGCTGCCACCGGCGCTCCGGCACGGAGCAGTTCTTCCGTCAGGATCACCCGATCAAGATAAGTTTTTTCTTGACCGCCGTACTTTTTCGGCCAGGTGAGCCCGATCCAGCCGCGCGCGCCGAGTTTGCGCGAGAACTCAGGCGAATAACCAGTAATCCAGCCGTCTTCAGACGAAGAGTCGGGCGACACTTCTTTGGCCAAAAATTCACGGATCTCAGCACGAAACGCTTGCTGCTCGGGAGTCAGAGCGAAGTCCATTATCATCTCCTATCTACGGTGAACTCTACCGGTCCTTTTCTGTACCACAAGTTTGCCCAGGAAGGAAATCCGCAGTGTGCGCGAAAGGAACAATAACGCCGAGGATTCTCAAACATGGCGGTGTCTCTTGCGTTTCTTTTATTTTCGCTTTATATTCGCCTCTCAGAAAAAGGAGGCTTTTGTCATGCGCACTAGCACGACCGTCCAACCCGGGCACCGCGGCGCGAAAAAATTCCTGGCGCAATATGGTGACCGCCTCGTCTGTATCCGCTACCGATCTGATGAACAGCGGAGGAAACGCTTCAAGACCGTAGAACTCATCGTCGCAGAGTGGCCTTGGACGCCTCCCCCTCCGCGGCGAACGGACGACAGCGTCGTCTGGGTGAAGGTGGCGTTTTCCGAAAGGGAGCTTGGCCAGCACGTCAAAGACGCGGGAGGCGTATGGCACCTGGACAAGCAAGCCTGGGCCTTGCGTTATGAGCGCGCCCTTGCCTTGGGGCTCAGGGAGCGGATCATAGAGGAGGCAAGTTGCTAGATATAGGAATCTGCGGTTGCTAGAGGTTGCTAGCTGTAGGAACCTTCATGTTGCTATCTATAGGAATCCTGCGGCTACTAGATGTAGCAACTTGTCGCTATCCGTGGCAACATATTGCTGCTAATGGAGACAGAGAAAGCGGTCTATCACTAAGTTGAACTAAACCGCTGCGTGGTGGATTGTGTTCACGTAGCTGCCTGTGCATTTC
>CAZAYE010000106.1:0-8508 GCA_964489255.1 uncultured Enterobacteriaceae bacterium | reverse complement strand
GCTGGTCTTGGTCGAAGGAGTCCCACCGTGCAGCCGGATGAGTCCTTCGAGCACCGCAGCATCACCAACCTCAATGTCGGTAAAGTTGGCGAACAATGCCTTGATCTGCGGATCCGCGGTCTCCTGTGTCATCACCTCGAGGAGCTGGTGACCAGCACGCTCAGCCTCAAGGAGCTGATTGAGCAGTGCTTCGAGTTGAGTATCCATAATGGTGGTTATCTTGACGCAGAAGCGCAGAGGCGTCAAACCGGGGAGGGATGGAAAACCGAAAGGGAGGGGGTTCGCGCGGGCCCCTACTTTTTACTCCGGTTGACCTGTCGCAAGATCTCTCGGGCGACTTCCAAGGTGGCAGCGGTTTGTAGAACGACAGCGTTGTGCTGCTCTTCGATGCGAAGCTGGTCCTTCCGGATGGCGTACAGCATGACAACAGCAATAGCAAAGACAACAGCAATGACAAGAGTGTTGATATACGTTAGAGCTGTGAGATCCATACCCATAGTCCTTTTTCCTGCAGATTACACGACGGCGGGCTGCATATAAAGAAGTTAAGAAAGATTCGCAGGCACTGTGGACACAACAATTCTGGTTATCTTTGCCTTCGTTTATGTAAGGCGGTCTGGCTCTGGCTCCGGGCGACATGGTTCTTGAGGTGAATTGTGAACGTGATAGAAGGAACTGTCATGAGCATGACGCCTTTGTTGATCGTCGACGGTTTGGTGCGCAATTGTCTCAGCCTCACGTTTGCTGACCTCGGGAGTTATCCTCCTGAGACACAGATCCTTGATGTCAGCCAACTCGTGCCGAAACGCGAAGGCCAGGCGCTCAAGTTGGACGCCGTGCTGGCTACCGCTCAGCCTGCTCCCGAGGCACAATACATCACGCTGCACTCAGCGGACGGGTCGTTTTCTGCCAGTATCGCTCGTGCCGAGATTCAAGATCGGGCTTTGCTGGTCTACCAAAAAGATGGGGCTCCGCTGCCAGATTCCGTGGGGGGGCCAATCCGCTTTCTCATTCCAGAGTTCAACGACCCTTGTGCGAATGTCCGAGGCTTGGGTCGGATTGAACTGACGGCAACTCCCGGGCGCGATACCCGCCCGTCACTCGCGCAGATTCAGGTGAAGAAGAAATAGTCCGGAGAGACAAAAGGAGGTGTGTTCTATGGCTTCAGTGTTAGAAGAGAAAGACGCAATCCACGAGACCATTGCCGAATACTGCTTCCACTTTGATGGGGGCGAGTTCGATAAATGGGTAGACCTGTTCACCGACGATGGTGTCTTCGATGCCGGCCGGATGGGTGTGCAAAAAGGGAAAGACGCTTTGCGTGCGTTCCTCAAGAATATCCGCCTGACCAATGGCTCACCGATGGTGAAGCACTGCGTCATGAACGAAATTATCAAAGTGAACGGAAACGAAGCGACCGCCAAGAGCTACATTGTCCTGATTCGCTCCAAGGGGGAGGGCGCGCTCGTCAACGGCCTAGCCGGACGGTACGAAGATCAGCTGGTGAAACAAGGGGACCGCTGGCTGTTTAAGAACCGCAAGGTCCTCTTCGATTTGATGGGGGACATGGGCTAAGACAGTAACGAGTAATGAGTAATGAGGACTGAGGAAAAAGTCCTTTCATCTTTCGTCTGTTTTTCCTCAGGCCCCGTTTTGTTACGCTCATTACTCGTCACTCCTCACTCATTACTTATACTGCGGCAGAATCTTGCTACCAAAGAACTCGATTGGCCGCTTCGACTAACAGATCCATTGCTCACCGCACGGCGTCTCCCGATCCGACCAACAAATAGTGAGATTTTACCATCCGCTCGACCGTCCACTCGCCCTGGGGAAGAGATCCTTGTCAAACGCTCAAAAGAGTTATGAGTGATGAGCGAAAAGTAATGAATCAGGGGACAGGAATTTGTTTTATTCAGCACTCGTGACTCCCCCTTCCGGGGTTCCTATGCTATGCTCCAGCCCTGGACACTGACAGGAGGAGACCGATGCGTGCGATTTTTATGATGCTGAAAGTTGAACCTGGTACGCTTGCTGAGGTGGCGGACCGGATCACTGAACTTGAGAGCTTCTCCGAGGCGTACTCGATCTCTGGGGCGTACGATTTACTGGTCAAACTCTACGTCGAAAACTTCGATGATCTCTCTCACCTGGTAACCGAGCAGATCCAAAAAATTCCTCACGTGCGAGAAACGTTCACGATCCTGACGTTCCATGCCTTCAAGTAGGGGCGAAGCATGCAGAGATGTGGTCCCGCAGAGAGCCGTGCCTCCGAGCGAGCATGCTTCGCCCCTACCTCGCACCCTGTCGATGAAGAGGATTCATATGCCACTTCGTACAGACGTAACCGAACCTATCGTTTTACAGACCCGCGATCTTCCTTGGGAACCCTCACCAGCTCCAGGCGTCGAGCGCCGTTATCTGGTGCGTGACGAAGTGCTCGGCTTGGCCACCAGTATCGTGCGCTACGCGCCTGGGGCTTCATTCCCGACGCATACTCATCCTGGGGGAGAGGAGGTGCTGGTCTTAGAAGGAACCTTTGCCGACGAACACGGAGTGTACCCGGCTGGCACCTACCTGCGCAACCCACCGGGAAGTTGTCACCATCCATACAGCCCGGATGGCTGTGTCATCTTTGTGAAATTGGGACATTTAGGGAAGTAGTCAGTAGCCAGTAGTCAGCAGGGATATTCTTTATTCATCGTTCTGCATTCATCATTCTGCATTCCGTATGACCACCTGGACCCTTATCCGCAGAAACCTAGGCCGTAATCGTGCACGGACGTTGCTGACGACGCTGGCAGTAGGATTCTCGATCTTCCTGGTGTGCGCGGTGATGACCCTGCCCTCGGTGAAAGATGCAATTCTGGCTCGTTCGGCCAGTAGCTTGCGACTGTCGGTCCATCACAAAGCTGGTCTCCCCTATTTCCTGCCGCTGGCGTACGTCCAGCGCGTGCGCACCTTGCCGCATGTGGCTAGTGTGAACCACTGGACCTGGTTCGGTGGGATTTACACTGAACCGAAAGATCTGTTTCCCAATTTTGCTATCGATCCAGAAACGGTTGGCGAGGTCTGGCCGGACTATGGGTGGGAGCCAGCAGTTTTGGAGGCATTCAAGCACACCCGCAATGGCGCCCTCATCGGCGCGCGAACGATGAGGAAGTTCAACTGGAAAGTTGGAGACGAGATTGCCCTGCGCGGCAGCGTCTTCCCGGTAAATATGACACTGAAGATTGTCGGCGAGATTTCCGAGCGCGGCAATCCGGTTGTCCTGTGGTTCCCTCGGCAATACCTTGAAGAGGCGATGCAGCCATACGGTGGCTTCGGGAACATCGGCATGCTCTGGGTGCGAGTCGATCAGCCTGAGCATGTCAACGCAGTCATGGCCGCGATTGAGGATCTGTTTCGTAACTCCCCAGCCGAGACTGCCGCCGAGACCGAGCGCTCATTCTTCGCCAACTTTCTCAGTTCATTCGATGGCCTGATTACCATCATCATGCTCGTTGGCTTTCTCGTTGTAGCGGCCATCGTCCTGATTGCTGCCAACACCGCGGCGATGAGTGTGCGCGAGCGCATCGGTGAGGTGGCTGTGCTCAAAACGATCGGCTTTCGCCGGCGCACGATTTTTACGCTGCTACTCAGCGAAGGACTCATCATCGCTGGCCTTGGTGGAGTGTTGGGCGCCGTGCCAGCGTATCTCATCCTCAATGCCGGCAAGAGTTCCTGGTCTCCATTTCTCGGGCCTCTTGGCATGTTCATTATGCCAGTATCGGTAATGATCCAAGGACTTTTCCTGGCGCTGCTCGTCGGTATGGTGGCTGGTGTGATCCCGGCCCGCGGAGCGGCACGGCTCAACGTCGCCGCAGCGTTGCAGCAAATTGCTTGAAAAGCAGCTATTGGCTGTTAGCTCTTAGCTTTTAGCTTAAGACTTATCACTTCTTTCCTTCTGGCTAACAGCTAACAGCTAACAGCTAAATGCTAAAAGATGGCCATTCCTCTCAAATACAACCTCCGCAATCTTCTGGTGCGCAAGACGACTACCCTCGCGACAGCGGGTGGTATTGCTCTGGTCGTGGTAGTAACGATCTTGCTGCTATCGCTCGTCACTGGACTCAAGCGCATGTTGGTGGCAACTGGCAGCGTGAACAATCTCGTTGTGACCCGCAAAGGGGCAACGAACGACGGGTCGAGCAGCGTACCACGCGATGCGGTGCAGGCTTTGCGTTATCTCTCAGGGATCGCCCGTACACCAGAGGGTGAGCCGTTGGTGTCCCCAGAGTTAATCATTCAGCCTTTCTTTCGGCCCAAAGGTGGAGGACGCGAAAACGTTTTGGTGCGTGGGGTCACTCCGACTGGGTATCTCGTGCATGATAATGTCCGTTTCAGTGCTGGCCGCCCTCCTCAGTCTTCCCTCGGCGAGGCAGCCGTCGGCCTTGCTGCCTCACAGCGCTATGAAGGGGCGGGGCTTGGAGAAACCCTGCAATTTGGTCGGCGCAACTGGACCGTGGTCGGGATTTTTACTGCGGCTGGGTCCGCCTTTGAATCCGAGGTGTGGGTCGATGTGGAGGACCTCTTTACCGATGCCAGCCGCGCGAACTACTCGGGCGTGCGCTTGACCGTTGCGCCGGGAGCAGACCGGGACGCGCTCATCCGCCGCATCGCCGACGATCCGCGCATTTCTCTCGAAGCCAAGCCAGAGGTCGATTACTACAGCGAGCAGGCTGAAAGTGCAAACACCTTGTATCTGTTGACGTCAGTGCTGGCCGTTATCATGGGCACGGGGGCTATCTTCGGAGCGATGAACACCATGTTTGCCGCAGTGACCCATCGCACGGCGGAGATTGGCACCCTCCGTGCGCTTGGGTTTAGCCGCGGGGCAGTCCTGCTGTCTTTTGTGAGCGAATCAGTGTTCCTTGCTCTCGTCGGATATATGGGCGGCGTGTTTCTTGGCATCGGTGCAATCACGCTGGTAAATGGACTGATTCACGGCGTTGCATTTAACCTGGCTTCGTTCTCGACAGCAGTCGTTACCCTGCAGTTATCTCCCACAATTCTGTTAGTCGCTCTGATCCTGGCCGTGAGCATGGGTGCATTCGGTGGACTTCTACCCGCGCGCCGTGCGGCTCAGTTACGGGTGACTGAGGCGCTCCGTCGGGCGTAAAGGTCTAGGTGTAGGGGCAACCTCTGTGGTTACCCTCCGAGAAAGCCTGCTCGCTTCCTAGTCCGATCTTCGGTACAGTTCAGAAGCAAAGCTTCTGGGTGTATCTAACTGAAGTCTCTTACTCATGGCAACTGAAACTGCTTCTCATTCTGAAACCGGTCTGCGCGCACTGCGCATCGATCCTGCGTCCCGGCAGCCGCGAAAACGCAACGCGCTGCTGTGGATCGGGATCCTGTTCGTGCTTGCGCTGATTATCGGCGGCGCGAGCATGTGGCTCTACCGAGCGACCTTGGGGCGGCCACCTGAAGTAGAGGTTGCGTTTGCCCGACTCATTGGTGCAGGGACGGAGATGGCTGGCCCCGTGCTCTCTGGCGCGGGGTATGTGGTCACTGGGGACCGGTATATCTCCATCGGCGTGCGTGTGCCCGGGCGGATCGACGCTTACGAAGTGGAGGAAGGCGATTTTGTTCGGAAGGGCGACACCCTTGTGCGCCTTGACGACCGCGATTATCAGGCCGCTCTCCGCAAGGCCGAGGCGAATCTAGAGCTGGCAAAGGCGAATCTGGTCCTGAAGCAGAAACAGGTTCAACGCGTACAGGAGCTCCATGAACAGGGGCTCGTTGCCACGCAAAATCTCGACATCGCCGAGAACGAGCTGGCCGTTGCTCAGGCGGTGGTCCACCAGGCTGAAGCCGAAGTCGCCAGTGCGCATGTCAACCTTGACTACACCAAGTTAAAAGCGCCGACCGATGGCGTGGTCTTGGCCAAGCTCAAGGAGGTGGGCGAGATCGCTGTCCCTGGCGGGTTCGCTGGTGCTGGTGACCTTATCCGCATCGCCAACCTGAGTGACCTGCGCGGCGAAGTCGATATCAACGAAGTAGATTTCCGCCGCGTGCGTATGGGGCAGCAGGCTGAGGTCGTTCCTGACGCCTATCCGGACCGGAAGTATCCAGCACGGGTCGTGAAAATCTATCCACAAGCCAACCGGCAGAAAGGCACTCTGAAAGTCGAGGTGAAGCTTGCCAAGGCTGACGAGTACCTGCGCCCGGATATGTCGGTACGCATCAATTTCTTGGCTGAGGCGGCAAAGGACGGCGTTGCCCCGCGGGTGCTGGTACCGAAGACTGCCTTGCACGGAGAGGGAGCAGATACCTTTGTCTGGACCGTCCGGAACGAGCAAGCCTGGCGGGTGCCAGTACAAGTTGGTGAAGATTTCGGAGACTCTCTGCAGATCATCCGCGGTCTCGATGGGGGCGAGGCCCTCATCGTGTCTAGTCCCGAGAACCTACACGAGGGTATGCGGATCAAGAAGGCAGGAGGCAGGAATCGGTGAGGGGGGGTCCAGCAAACAGCAATAATATCCAGAAGCGCAGCGCGGGCCTGGATTTCCCAGTAAGGGGTCGTTGTTCATGATCGACAGTGGGGGCAAAAGCGTCGACTTCAGTCCGTGGTGTGGGTGTGTAGGCGATTGATTTATCAAGCCCTTTTGCGGGGTCAACGCATCGACCCTCTAGGTCCCTGTTTTCATATTAAAGTAAACTGCACCACTACCGATTTCTCTATTCGTGTTGACAAAGCCACGGTTTGGGCGATATGGTACGACTCTCCTTCGGCAAGAGGACCTAGAGAGCACGAAAAAAAGAAAGACTGGGGCAAGAGAGCTTCCAAGCAGGTCACCATTTATGCGCACGCTGGCTTTGACTTCCCTCCTTTCTTGCCTTTTACTCCTGGGCCAACCCCTCCGATCACAAGCGGGCTGCGGCTGTGACAAACCCCCTCCTGCGCCAGCGGCGGTTATACCGAACTTCGCCTCTGGCGGGATGTTGGTGACCTTCTTCTACGATGGCTTCCAGGAGGGGCAGCAGTGGGTCGTGAGCTTTCAGAACGGTTCTACCACGACGTCCGCACGGGCTTTCGTGGAGGTGAGGCGGGATATCACTGACCCCACAGGACAGACGTATAAACCCCAGCTGCGGGTCACCGTGCCAAGACAGGCTGCTCTAGGGCCGACAAGAATCGTGGCCTCAACCCCAGCTGCCTCCTTCGTTGTGCCTGAGGACTTCTTCACCGTCATTGGGAAGCCGCTGGCGGTCTCTGAGCAGGAGATCGAGTACGATGTGAATGACTACCGGACGGCGGTGGGGCTCGACGGAACTCTCTACCTGAGTGTCGACGGGCTCGCCGATGTCTGCAAGACGATGAGCTTCAGCGCAACCATCCTGAAGATGACCCCTGGGGGGCAGCTGCAGACCGACAAGATCGTCATTTTCAACGCCCAGGGGTATCCCCTTGATGACTCTGTCAGCGGGGCCGACCACTTTTCTATTCAGGCAAACAAAGTGTCCTATTCGCGCCATTCTTTTGAGACCTACTGTGCGAACCACCAGTTCGGCGGGCCACAAGAGGTTGACCCCCTGGCCTCGAACTGGCACCTCGATGGGACTCCCCACGTGGATTACTCCACCCTGATCTTTGCCATTGTCGGCCGCTCTGCTAATGGGTCCGGGCTGAAAGCTGGCAGCGTGTTCTTTGACCTCCGTATCCAGAGCAAGCTTGTCAGCAAGATTCCTGAGAAGCCTGAGGAGCGTGTGAAGCAGTAGAAGAAAGCCAGTATGGCACGCAAGCGCGCCACTGTTCAGCTCTCAGGCTACACCATTCTCATCGTTGACGATCAGGAAGAGACCCTTATCTCCGTGAGACTCCTCCTAGAGCGGGAAGGGCATCACGTGTTCACCGCAGCGAGCGGGGAGGAGGCCCTTGCCCTCTTTCGCCGTCAGCGGGTACACCTCGTCATCGTTGATTACTTCATGCCCCGGATGAATGGCGAAGCAGTCATTCAAGAGATCCGGAAGCTTGATGAGGAGGTGCAAATTCTCTTACAAACGGGATACGCAGGAGAGAAGCCGCCTCGGGAGATGCTGTGCGCACTCGCTATCCAGGGATATCACGACAAAACAGAAGGGCCAGAGAAGCTGTTATTATGGGTCGATGTGGCCTTGAAGGCCACATCGCAACTCGAGAAAGTGCGAGAAATGGAGCAGATGAAGGAGCAATTGCTCGCCAATGTTTCTCATGAGTTGCGGACTCCCCTGCATATCATCATTGGGTACAGCGATCTGCTGCTTGAGGATCCCGCTAAACCTCTCCCAGAAGACACCTGCCGGGTTATTCGGAGCATCCAAAGACAGGCACACTTGCTGGGAGGCCTCGTAGATAATTTCCTTAACTTTGCTCAGATTCAGGCTGGAGCGATTGGGGTGATCCTCCAGAAGGTTCATCTGGCTGAGTTCCGCGAAGAGATGGAAGAGGTGATGAGCTTTCTGCTCGATCGGAAGCCTGTCACTTTC
>CAZAYE010000105.1:0-8557 GCA_964489255.1 uncultured Enterobacteriaceae bacterium | reverse complement strand
CCGCGCCCAAGAGCCGGAGCGACGCAGGAGCGGAGGCTGTTGGGCGTCGGCTCCAGTGCGATGTTAGGCGTACCCTCGGTCAGTAGAGGAGGAAATCAATTCGAGTCTAATCCTGGCTTTTTCACCCCTACCTAGAACCGGGAGACGACTGCTACAGCGGTTATCGATCAATTGAACTCTGCGTCGAACATAGCCTGCGCAATGGCTGCATCCTGCTGGAACTGGTCGAGCAAGTCGCGGACTCCTTGCATCCCTGCTCTCACGTACTGGCGCTCAACCAGCTCCGCGCCACGGTATGGCCAATCTGGGTACGGGCCACACCGGACATACTCCCATACCCAGTCTTCATATGGGGTCTTCCCCCGTACGGTATGAAGCTCCAACCAGACAGCCAGGGATTCGTTTAGAGCGGACGCAGTTCGCCACACTTCACCAAACTGCGCTGCCCGGGCTGTCTCCCCGTGGCTATTCAGGCCAAGTTCAAAGATAGCATGGCCGTGTTCGTGGACCAATACCAGCCGCTGGAGAGTATGACCCTGGTCAGCAGTAGCTGCTGACCCTTGCTGTAACAGCCGCCGTAGCAGACGAGGCAGGGCGTCGAGGCAAACCAGGACACGCGGCCGGCCGGGCAAGGTTAACTCGCGGGGGATATTCCGCTCATCGGCCCAGTGGAAAAGCTGACGATCTACCTCGTTGACTCCCGCAGGGACGTAGATGCCAAACGTCGGCACTTCCCCGTACAGAATGGCTGATGCCACATTGCCACCACCGAGGAGCCAACGAAGAACTGACAATAGTTCCTTACACGCCCAATCGGCTGTGGTGACTAAAGCAGGAAATGAACCACGGATATTCCATACTGGAAGATTCTCATAATCATCCTGACCGGCAAACTCCACTTCGAGTTGCCTAAGCTTGTCCTCGCTATTAAACAGGTTCTTGGCTCTATCACCGACGTGCATCGTCCACTCTCGGGCCGCGATATGTGGTTCGTCAGCATGCAGTATGACATGCAGCAGGGCACATAGGTGCTCCAAAAACACCTTGGCTAGAGGCAGAAGCTCCTGGCTTTCAGAGATACCAGGCACACCGGCTTTTACGAAGTCACTTCGTACTCGATACCAACCCGTATTATCGCGGCGCTCTAGCCATAGAGCCTTAACTCCAGCCTGTTGCAGTTCTGCGCTGTAACTAGACGCGTTGAGTGATTCCAAGACTAACCACCAATGGATCGACTCACAAGCGGAACTGAAAGCTCTATAAGACTCGCTGTTGAACAAATACCCACTATAGATCTGACGGAGCTTTTCCTCTGAGAGGACATGGTAGACCTTGTTACTGTATACACCAAAACGGATATGGACTTTCATGGCAATGTCTTGCACGATCTCGCCCAGCGCCACAGCCTGTGCTACCAGTGCTGCGGGATCAGGCAAGGCATCGGTCGTTAGTAGTCGGCGAGCGTTTTGCACCATGTACTCGTCCACCAACAGTGTCGATACTGGGTAGTAACGTAGTCCAGTAGCTGCTTCTAAGAAACCTACGGCCCAACGGACATCTTCTTCGATAGCTGCTGCGTCTGAGGGCCGAGTACCGGCAAGCAGAGGCACAACAGGAGCGACTGGTATCACACTGACTGAGTTGGAGGTGGCCGCTAGCGATGAGGAGCTTGCAAGATGGCCAGTTAGGCGACGTAGGGCACCAAGGTCGAGCTTCTCGAAATGCAGGTGTTGCAGTTCTGACGGTAGGCTTGGTGGTGATTCCTCCCAGATTAGGGGTCGAATGAACGCGTCCCCCTTCTGCCCAGCTAGTGATTGCGCAAAGTGCCATTCATCCTCCACATATTTGGACTGATACGCACTTGTGGACCAATAAAGCTGGAACAAGTCCGAGTCACGAATAAACCGCCTAAGCAGGATGTTCCATTCCTGACCACCCCGTCCGCGGAGGGCTTGCGTGTCAAGGTAAGCATAGATTCCCAGTGCTTGATAGGTGGCAACAACGGCTTCAACAATTTCCTTATCCTGATGGGAATAGGAGGTAAATACTGTCTGAAAGACGCGGCTGGTATTGAATGATTGGCTCTGTGCCTGCTCGTCAAGTTTCCCCAACTGACGCACATGTACCCCAAAGGCGACTGACGCAATGATCACCCCTTGGCAGTAGACGTCTACCATTCCTGGGATCGTCTTGCCCACCGACTTCTGTTGGGCGCGGAACCGGAACGGGACATCCTGTATATCCTCTTCCCAGGTGACAGGCACGGCTCGGGGATTGAAGTCCAGTCCCTCTGCCCGTGGCGTTAGGGTCAGCTCTACACCGCGTTGTAAGGGAGAGTCGGCCATGGCCTCTGTGATATGAGGTCTAGCCTGGAGCCGCTGGCGGACGAACTGGTCCGCCAGGATAGTACGCACTTGATCAGACAGGCTCTCGAGGTGAATGAACATCAGAAACGCGTACCACGTGTCAGGGGAAATAGCACCGGGATAGCCAACGGTGAAGCGTACCTGCTCGGCCTCAGGACTGCGCTGAGTGGTTACCTCGGCCATCGCCCTTTGGTGGGCCTGGATCGCCTCGTCCACCCGCCGCTGCAACTCGGCGTGTTGTTGCACCGCCTCGTCGATGCGTTGATCCAAAGCTTCTGAGGAGGTGACAGCTTGCACCTCTCCGTGCATGGCAATGGCTCGTGCAACGGCTTCCCCTTTATCGGTAGGATCGATGAGGATTACATCGATGATCGCGCCACGCTGGGCCAAGTACTGCGCCGCCCGTTGAGCTGCTTCAAGGTCAGATAACCCATCGCTAATAACCAGGAGCCGAAGGATAATTTCGTCCGGTCGAGATTCAGCGTATGTGAAGGCGGCATTGAGGGCAGCAGCGATGTCCGTGCCATCATTTGGATTCAGGGTATCGAGCACGGCCCGGATGCGCGGGTGCTCATTGGCCAAGCCTTCGAACACCAGGGATGATTTTTCGGT
The DNA here is from genome assembly GCA_964489255.1 of uncultured Enterobacteriaceae bacterium. Taxonomy (GTDB): domain Bacteria; phylum Desulfobacterota; class Binatia; order Bin18; family Bin18; genus CAZAYE01. The sequence continues at coordinate 5,579 of CAZAYE010000105.1, read as the reverse complement.
AAAAGCAAACAAAGCAACCGCGGTGTGACCAAGGCCGGGGAGCCGTTCAAGGAGCGCAGCTTTTGCTGCTGTCAGCTTAATGTCAGCTTTCGCAGGGGTAGCCCGGCCTTCAAACGTGGATCGTCCACTGAACGGATCACCCATAGAACCGGAGCAATCAAGCAGAATGATCCACATAATAGATCTCCAGAGTTGAGGATTTGAATTGTATACGCCTTGAGGACTGACTAACCAAGCCAATCTCCAGGAGGGATCCTCCAGGAGATTCCCTCCAGCTACCATCGCATATTTCTACCGCGACCGGAAACCGCAAGCAGTCCTTGCGATTGATCGACCGGCAACCCATCGCCTAACGCCGGGCCTGAGCCGACGCGATAGCGGTCGGCTCCAGGCCCTAGTTAGGCTTCTTTGACTGGGGTGGTCACAGTCGTATTTTGTAATGCAGTGATGGCATTGAGGCAGTCTTGTTTGGTGTGGTAGCCCTCCCCTGTGGCGAGGATTTCGTGGTTTTGACCTCTCAATGTCCACCGCCATAGTCCTCTCGTTGTTGCGGCTGCGGCGAGGCTGGGAGGTTCGGTAGAGATTTCAAAGTACATGGGAGACCTCCATGGGTTTTAGGGATGAGATGGACATTACTGGTGTGAAAGTCAAACTGGTTCCTGGGGTTCGATTGGGCAAAAAGGAGTCCAGCGCAATGACCGAGTATACCGAGTATGGCGCGGAGTACAGCCATAGAGGGACTAGGTGGGCTATGAACTTTTTTGCCGAAGATGACGACGATGCTGCAAATAAGGTTGAGAGCATTCGCGCCTCCCTGCGTCTGTATGGACGTATTGTGGAACGCATCAAGGTAGAAGAAGCCTAACGCCGCCGCTCAGCCGCGCCTGGAAGCCGGAGCGAGGCACGAGCGCAGGCTGTAAGGCGTCGGCTGCAGCGGTTTGTTCGGCCTTTCCACTATCCAGTCGGCAATTGTCATCTTAACCTTCTATCATCACGCCGCCTCTGTTTTGCGGAGTGCGTCACATTCTCTGACTCCTTGGGGCCGATTCTTCCTGCCCTCGGACGCCCCCGGTTTCCTGCTCTGCTTTGTCTCATCACTGTCTCTCTAAGAAGCCAGAATACGGAGTAAAGCTGACGCAGCTAGGTCACTCACGGCGCCCAACGGCCCCGATCGCTCCTTGTTACTAATTTCGTGCAACAGAGCTGTTGCTACCTGCTCATCGTATCGTCCGATCCTTCCAAGAATGTTGACTACAACAGCCATCTGCACCGCTTGGTCACTTCTCAGAGTTTTCAGGCACAGAGCAACTGAGTCTTCATCGACGCCCGTCAATGTTGTGGTTGCCAAAGCAGCGTAATCCTGCGCTTCGGGCACATCGCTCTGGATACATGCGAACAGGAGCTGAACAAATTGAACGGATCCGTTGCGCGGTTTCTCAAGTCGGTTAAGGCATTGCAGTGCTAAGTATCTGAGGTAATTCTTTCCAAGAAGCACACTGAATATTCTATCCCCAACTATCCCATAATTTGGTAGTGATTCTCCCTTTGCCAAAAGGGCAGCCAGAGCGAATTCCATCAGCACTTCATCCACCTTTGCTGACAGGTCGCTCATCCTCAGGATTGCCATGATACAGAAGAGGCGAGTGATTGCATCCCCGGTGTTTTGGTAAATCTCCACTAACAACGTTTCTGTTTCAGAACTTGCATCCAGGCTCCCGTTGAAGAAGTGTAGCATTCCGGCGGCTTCTCTTAGGTGTCCCTGTTGTAGCGCCTCAACAAATGAGTTCAGATCCAGAGCAGCGGGCTTCAGCCTAGCTATCTTGGAGCGAAGAATCCTTCGAGTTATTCTCTCATTCCACTTCATCTGTGGACACCTGCCATGTGAAAGCGGCTCACCTGATCCTTTGCCTAGCTTTCCTCCAATTTCTTCCGCAACGAGCCACGTTCCCCACGACATTGGCTCGGACAGCAGCGCAACAAGAGCTGCGTCCTGATCAATGCTTCCCCCGATGTCCGCCATCACACTTCTCCATCGTCTGAGGTTGCGCGGTGGCATTTTTTTCGTTATCCAGACAACCTCAGGCAGGCCCCATCCCAAGTATGGCCATAGCAGAATAAAAGCATCGGCCTCTTCTCTGGACAGGAGAGTCTTTCCATGGAGGATCGAGCGCAGCTTCGCATAACCGGCTGAACCGATAACCTTTCTGCCTCGCTTCACGTCTAGCAGTAGCTCCATGATCAGTCTGCGTAGTTCAGTAGCTTCATTCATATTGGCTACGACCTGCCGAACCAAGGTATGATATTTGTCACGATCGAGGATCTTTGTGTCGAAACGGCACAGTCCACTACTGTAGAGGAAGATCAAGTCATCCATGACCCTCGGATACACCTCGTTCTCCCTGCTAATCCTAACCTCTGCCAAGCATGCTCCGGCGAGAAGCAAATTGGAAAAGTCATCTTCGCCAAACCGCCCCCCGTATATTCCCCTGATCAGGTCAGTCGGATTCTCGAGCTGTGCAACATAGAGGAGAACTGTCTCTCGCCACCACGAATCCCTCAGGCTATCACAGACAACCCCTGACACATCCGTAGCGCTTATAGACTGCAGCGCTACGGATGCAAGGTACTCCTGAAACGACAAGTGTGAAAAAGCCATAATTCTCTGGCCGGTCTCATTAGTACCACGCGTGATTAGAAGCCCGCTTCTCTCCTCCAATTGTCGAATAACGCCCTCAGGAGATGCGTCTGTTACACCCAGAGCACCACGCAGGTGCTGCCGGATCACCTCAACGAGAGCAGGTCTGTCGATGTCTCTGGTTCTCTGAGAATGGAGGTGCCAGGCAATCGCAATGACAAGAGACATCTTCTCTCCTACGGATAAACGTACTTTCTCGTCCCTTGATACCCCTCTAAACAAGTCCCAACGGTCACACAGGAGTTCGACGCAGTCGCGGTAAAGAATGGCTCGGTTGTCGGGAAGTTCCAACTGAACGGAGTGAAGGAGCGTGATAAGTGACAACAACATTGGGTTTGTCGCCAGGCTTGCCAGTCCGACATTTACGCTGAGGGTATCACAAAGCCTTCTTGCTCGTGACTCATGCTGCTCAAGCTGATACGAGAGTTCACTCGTGGAGTAATCACTTCTCAAGCATTTCTCTCTGTACCATCCAGAAACGTAGCTCTGGATCTGTGCTCGGCTGAGTTCTTCTACCACACTCGTCCTGAAACCAGACTGATTCAGATGCGCTCGATAACCAACAATACGACTTGTCACAATCCACGTGACATCTGGTGCGGACGCGTTTGCCAGAGAACCCATCATCTTGCTGACCTCATCTCTGACGCCTTGATCAGAGATCTCGTCGAGACCGTCAAACAGGAAGACACTCTCACCTTGCGCTGCCAACCTCGCGAAGTAGTCCTTTGGACACTTGCCACGTAGAGATTCCGGCAAGATCTCCACAAGTGCATTGAGAAGAGACTTCTCTTGGAGCTCCTGAGCAGTATACTGATTGAACCTGTGGAGGTAGATGAGCACGGGAACAGCACGTCGGATCGGCCCAAATGCTGCCCGGATGGCCTTTACTTTCTGTTGGTGAAGTCGCGAACTCCTTAGAAGCATTGCCGTCCCCAAGCACATGTGCTTTATGAGCGTCGTCTTGCCCGATCCCGGGTCTCCTAGAATCACCGTTCGCGATCCCTTGCCGAGTACTTCATCCATCAGAGTCTCTCGCTCGATCTCGGCGCCCCGCTTGAGCCGAAGGCGGATGAATATTCTCTGCAGCTCAGGTGGCCTAGGAAGCTTTTCCGGATTGACCACCTCCGACGGCACCATGGTCATATACTTGTTCTCGTTGATGAGCCACTTCAAGTACTCCCTCTCAAATGCCTGGTACCTGTGCTTACCCGTCACCAGGGCCCACAGCGCGGAGATACCCTTCCCAGTCAATACCGCCAGAACGGGGAGAAGCCGACTGAAAACAAGCGTACACACAGCGGTAACGACGGCGACTGTCACCTCTTTCTGATACTGGTGAAGCAATTGCCAGATGTCAGGAATCTGCATCAGACGCCTCGGTCTCAGACTGCGGCAGCCTGCACTCGGCCTTCACCTTGTCGACGGCTGCCATTAAGTGCTCCATACCGATACTATCCGCTCCAATACCACTGGCAGCGAGGTGTGCTGCCCTGTTTAGCACTTGGTTGACGTGCGCACCAGTGCAACTCGGTATGCGCTTGGATAGCTCTCTCGCAAGCACAGGAATGTCAACAGATGCCTCCAGCGGGTACTTCCTGGCATGGACTTTCAGAATCGCCTCGATCTGTGCCATGTCTGGCTCCTCGATCTCTACAACAGCGAACCGTCCCGGTCTCACCAAAGCCTCGTCGATGAGGTCGGGGCGATTAGTTGCCGCAACGAGTATGACTCCATCGTTGGCGTGAAGGCCGTCTATTTCACCTAACAGCTGCTGCAAGGCCATCTCAGCGTCTGATTCGACAGGATCAGGCCGGGCGGGTCTTGCTCTACATAGCGCCTCAATCTGATCTATCACGATTATGCATGGTGCATGCTTCCTCCCCTGTTCGAACATGTCCCGCACTCTAGCGGCCCCGACGCCTGGATACATCTCAGTGAACTCACTTCCTAAAGTCTCAAAGAGCGGAACATTAGCCTCTCCTGCCAAGGCTCTGAGAAGAAATGTCTTCCCCGTTCCGGGAGGGCCAACGAGCAAAATCGCTTTTTCGATTGTCGCACCGAGCTTCTGAAATTTCATGGGATCCTTCAGAAACTCAATCATGCGCTGAACCGGTGCTATTACTTCATCAGATAGAACTATATCCTGAAATGTATGCCTCTTCGAGGAATCGGAAACTAGGCGAGCGCGACTCTTTCCCAAGTAGAATGGAGCCGCCCGAGAGGTGGAGACTCGACGGTAAGCTACATACAAACACAGCACCGCGACGAATACCGAAATACTGGCAACAAACCATGGCCAAACCGAGCGCAACGAGGAAGGAGTGGACTTGGAGAATTCAATGGATACCCCTTTTGCAATCAGGTTCGGGACAAGGTCCTTGGTTCTTGCAGGATCGACATCGCTCACCAAGAGGTCATTATGCTTAGTTTTTGCCCTGACGCTTTGCCCGACGATCATGACGGACTCAATCTCCGCGTTCAACACGCGATTCTCAAAATCGGTGTATGGAACCCGCTGAGGTTCTTTTGATAGGCGCGTCCAAAGGAAAACTACCCCGACGATTATCAACACCCACACCAAAATTCCGATCCTGAAACGGCGGGGCTTTTTCTTGATGGCGTTAGGTGCCATCAAAGCACCTACCAACGTGGCGTATGTATTGAGGTAGTCAAGTGTCTCAAGTGATCTGAAATCCTTCTCCCGTGAGATCCGACGTCGGATATGGATGTCCATTTTCCTGGTAGCCTCCCTTGATCTCCCCTATCTGCAAACTCGTCTAGTGAAACCGATCTTGATTCCCGAAGCTTTCACCGAATGAGATGCCGAACGCCGGGCGTCAGGCGCCGCCGATAGCCGGAGCGACGCAGGAGCGGAGGCTAT
>CAZAYE010000104.1:0-8588 GCA_964489255.1 uncultured Enterobacteriaceae bacterium | reverse complement strand
ATAGAGGCGTACCAACAGGTCAACCACCGTTGTTTTTCCTGTCCCGCTGGGGCCAAGAATCGCGAGGCGTCCTCCGGCCGGGAGGTGGAAACTGACCTCACGCAAGATTGGTGCGTTCGCTTCGTAGGCAAAAGAAACTGCCCGGAACTCAAGCTCCCCACGCAGGTCAGTCAGTTGCAACCCCCTGCCAATTTGCTCCTCTTGTTCTTTGCTTAGGTCGAGGAACTCAAAGAGTCGGTCAAGCGAGACACCTGACCGTTCGATACGTAAGTACAGATCCATTAACGCTTGCAGCGGACTGAAGGCACGAGACTGGTAGGTTGAGAAGGCGATCAAACCCCCAATCGTCATTTCTCCCTGAATAACCAGATATCCTCCGTAGAGGGTCGTCAGGATGCCGCCAAGAAAGGTCGTGGCCGTAGATGCGGCGCTCCCCCAGTAATTGAGCATCTCAAAGCGAGTCACTACCCGAACGAACTTCTCTCCCAGGCTGCCAAGTCTGCCCAGTTGTACGCCCTCGGCGGTAAAGAGCTTGACGAATTTGATGGCCGAAAGCGACTCGACCAAGAATGACGAAAGAGCGGCGTTCAGTTCGCGCACCTTCCGAGTCTCGTCTACGATCAACGGTCGCACCTTGGAGACTCCGTAGAGTTGTAAGGGGACGAGTACTAAGCTGATAACGAACAGTTTCCAGTTCAACCAGATGAGAAAGCCTACCGTAGCCAACAAGACAAAAACGTTGGTTACGAAAGCAAAGGCGGCATCAGTAAGGACAGATTGGACCTCGCTGATGTCCGTGTTGAGCCGCGAGAGCAGATCCCCCACCTTGGCCCGCGTATGAAACCGCAGAGACAAGCCCTGAAGATGGGCGAAGAGGTGTTGGCGTAGCGCAAAGAGGATGCGCGCAGTGATCTGGGTGTAGGAATAGCGATTGAGGGCGCCGATGCCGTAGCCTAGCGCCGTGGTGACAACCATCACCCCACTGAGGACGAGCAGCAAGCGCAGGTTCTTGGCCAGAAGCACGTCATCGATCAGGATCTTAGTGAAGAGCGGCCAGAGCAGGCCAAGGATCGTACCGAACAGCGAGAGACCAAAAACCAGAATAAGACGGCGGAAAAACGGCGAGACGAACGGAATCAGGCGGTGGAAACGGGAAAGAGTGGAGCGAGTGGTAACAGCCATAGACGCCTACGTGCCTACTCATAAAACGTAAAGCGTAAAACGTAAAAAAATAGAAATCCGGGTATTCTCCCTACTACGCTTTACTCGTTACGTTTCACTTCTTCATGACGAAAACAATCGACAGTGTGATCGTTCACCATACCAGCCGCCTGCATAAATGCATAACAGATAGTGGAGCCGACAAACTTAAACCCCCTTTGCGTGAGGGCCTTGCTCATGGCATCAGATTCTACAGTCCGGGCAGGAACTTCTTGCAGAGTTTTCCAGGTGTTGGTCCTAGGTACTCCGCCGACAAACTGCCAGAGGTAAGAGGCGAAATTGCCGCATTCTTGCTGTATCTCCAGAAAGGCACGGGCATTCTGAATCGTGGCAAGAATTTTTAAGCGATTACGGACGATTCCTTCATTGACAAGCAACGCGGCAATTTGCTTTTCCCCAAAGGTTGCCAGTCTGCAAGCATCGAAACCGACGAACGCGTGACGATAGTTTTCGCGTTTCTTGAGGATGGTCAGCCAACTGAGTCCGGCTTGGGCACCCTCAAGGATGAGGAGTTCGAACAATTTTCGCTCGTCACGCTCGGGCACTCCCCATTCAGTATCGTGATAAGCCAGATACAGCGGATCGTTTGTTACCCAACCGCAGCGTGTTTTCATTTGTTTTCCCTGCAATTGCTGATGCTCTCGTAGTGCATCATTTGTCCTGGAGAGGCAAGGTCTCTGAGCGCTCTGTATAGATTGCGGGGGACGCGCCAAAGACAAGCCTAGCCTGGGCGCGCCGCTTCGGATGTAGAGCCTCAGCGAACTGCCAGCGTCTGGCGTTTCCAGTCCGGGTCTTGCCAGCGATAAAATGGAGTGAGGGCGGTGGGGCTTTCTGCTTGCTTTTCTACTTCCAGCGTGTCCAGGCGGATAATTTCGAAGCTGTGTTTGAACTTGCCGTCCACCCGAGCCTCGCGGGCCGCGAGTACGCGTGAGCCATCAGGAGCCCAGCCGGCAAATTCGATGTATCCGAGATCCGGTCCGCTCGTCGTTGGGGGAAGCGTGTCCACTGTCCAGCCGGTGTCAGTCCGGCGGAATACCCATAGCTCCCGCCAGGTATCCAGAGGCTGCACAGCCAGTGCCAGGGCATTTCCGCGCGGGGTAGCCCGCGCCGAGGTCGCCCATACCACCCCATATGTACAGCGCTCGAACAGAGGGGTCTGCGCAGTATGCTGCGCATCGACAAGCTTAACGCAGGTCTCACCCGGCTGGCGCGGCGCAGTGACGATTGAGAGTCCGGCGGTAGGCAGTGTCAGACTCTCGGCAGCCCACCGCGATGCCCCTACCCGCACGGCAGCCTCGGTGTACGCTCTCGTATCATCCTGAGCGAGTTCGGCCTTGCTCACTGCGGCCAATTCTTCGATCGCCCGCATCCCAGCTTTTTGCGCAGGTTCATCCCGGCGAGTGAGCTGGAACGCCAGGCTGGCCCAGACTCCTGCTCGGCGCAGCCGGATGCGATTGGCCCAAAACCCCGGTAGCTTGGCGGTCTCGACCCGGTCCAGCACCTCGGCGCGCCACTTCTCAAGCTCGTACCGTTCCACCGGTCCCAGAGTGGGGTTCATGCATTCCGGTCCGGTCAGCGCCAAGACAGCCCGAGCACGCTGCTCGTCTGTGGCGGGAAGAGCCAGCACGCGCCGGAAGGCGTCACCGTCATAGCAGATTTGGACACGCCCCTCCCGGTCGAAATCGTGGAAGGTAATCCCATAGCTCGCAGCTACTTCCAAATGCGCTGCCAATGCCTCATCCTCTGGCTTCCCCCAACGCACGGACGCCCGACGCGCGAGCCGATCGGCCATCGTGCCAAGCGCGTCGAATATTTCAGCACTGATCGCCTCTGCCGGCGCCGCTTTCAGGAAGAGCGCGATATACCCAATACCCAATGCCTCCGCGCCCGGCGTCTCGCGCAGAAATCGCGCGATTGCCAGCAGTTCCGCCGCGCTGGACGGGTCCAATGGATAGGTGCGGACCTGCCACGTTTGGACATATCCGGCGCGTTCGCGCCGATGGTCGTAGACTTGCAGGTAGTCGAGCCGTTCACCGCGCACCTCCAGCGTGTCACCCTGCCACAGCACAGCTTGCTGCGGAGCGGTCGCGCGTGGGGCGGCACGGAGCGGGACCTGGTCCTGGACGACGATAGCGGTCAGGATAAGGGCGACAAGCATGGCTTACTCCAAGGACCCAGCGGACGGCACGTACCCAGCCGCCGGATAGGCCGGCCTATCCATCGGTGCTGGACCTGGCATCCCCGTACCGAGTAGCCCGGAGGCAATAAAGCCGCCGGCCGTAGGAGGCGGAGCGATGATCACGGAAATCTTGTCGGACAGCTTGTCAGCCAGCGTCTTCTGAATCAGCAGAGGATTCTGGGCAATCAGCGCGCCGTCACGGGCAAGCTGTTCACTAGCGGCCTTGCCGATCACTTCCACCTTGTAGGCTTCGGCTTCGGCCAGCTTGCGGCGGGAGTCGGCTTCGCCTTCACTTTCGATGCGGCGCGCCTGGGCTGACGCTTCGGCCTCCTTGAGCCGGGTGACCTTCGCCGCCTCGGCCTCAAGCTGACGCTGTTCGATCTGCTTCTGCTTGAAAGGGAGCACATGTTTCATGGCCTCGGCTTGCGCCTTGGCCGCGATGATTTGCTCGTTGCCTGCCGCCTCGGCAGCCTTCTCTCGTGCTACTTTCTGTGCTTCGGCTTCCAGGGCACTCTGCTGCACTTGTTTGTCCTTCAGTTCGAGCGTGTAACGCATCTTCTCGGCGTGCAGCTCTTCGGCGAGCAAGTTTTCCAGGCCGGCCCGGTACTCAGGGGGCAAGTCCACGTTGCCCATGAACACCGCTCGCAACAGCACCCCATCAGCAGCCAGCAACGGTGTGAGTTCGGCCTCGATAGACTGCTGAATCTCCTGCCGCTGGGTAGAAAAGATCTCGCGCACGGTGTGCCGAGCAAACGTCCGGTATGCGACCCCTTCCACCAGCGGCTCGATCACTTCGCGGTTAATATCCTCCGGAAGACTCTGAGCCTTTTTGGCAATTTGGTCCGCGTCGAGAGTATAGCGAATGGTGAGATCGACTCCCAACGACAGCCCTTCCATCGACTGGAACGGCGCCTCGCCAGTCGCACGGGCGCTCCGCGTCAGCCGATAGACCTGATCCCGCACGGCGTAACGCCGTAGACGATGAATTCTCGGCAAGACCAGCACGCCCCCTTCGCGGACGACCGTAACCCCGCCGGTCAGGCGGTTCACCCGTATCCCGACTTCCCCAGGTTCGATCCCGGCAATGGGTGGTCGTGAGACCAGTGCATACAGCCCGGCACCGATCACCAAGATGACTGCCAGCGGTTTCCAGACCTGCCTAGCGCCGGCGGATAATCCTCTCAGTAGGGACCCCATCCTTTTCACCACCCATTCCCAGATCCGTTTGAGTGCTTCGAGCAATCGGGTCAGCACAGACATAAGGTTTCCTCCTGTATCGGTCGTGTTCTCACGTTTCTGTAAGATAAGACCGGGAACAGAGAGAAACCGGATCACCTCTTGCCCGCAGCGAACGGCGAGAGGTATTTCTATGGCACAATATCAGCCGGGAGGCTGGCGGATGAGATACCCGGGAGCAAAGAGCGGTTCCTATGAAGATTGGGTTGCCATCATGGATGCTCTCCTTCATGGGAACCCGGCGGACAAGGAGATTGCTTTTCTCAAACTACACCGCCTCATCTCCGGCTTCTTGACCAAGTTGCGAGCCTGGGATCACCGTGACGAGTGGGACGACCTGAGCCAGACCGTACTCGAGAAGCTGGTGAAGAGCTTTTGCCGGGGGCAGTTGCGCGAGTCCAAGGCCTTCGTAGCCTTTGCCTATACCATCACCCGCAATGAGTTCTCCGATTTTCTCAGAGCGCGAGCGGGGACGGATGTGGTAGAGACCCCCGACCTCGGAGAACCACAGGCTACGGATGAGGCCACAGTGCTCTCGGTCCGCGCCGCCCTTCATAACCTGCCTGAAAATCTGCGGAAAGTCGTGCAAGCGGTGTACATCGAGGAACGGACGTACGAGGAGGCGGCCCAAGTCACGGCCATCCCGCTGGGAAGCCTCAAGCGATATCTGCGCCTGGGATTGGCTCAACTGCGGGAACAACTGGCTGGAATCGTAGAGACCGGGTGATCCGATTTGTCGGAATTGGCAGTCTTACTCTAGAGCGGGACTATCACTACCTCCAAATCATGCGGGGGAGAGAGGACCCGAGCGATGGATAAAAGCTGCGATAGAGCATCTGCAATTGACCTCGCCGCCTTCCTGGTTGATCCGTACGACCCGGATTTTCCCGATTTCGCGGCATTTCGGCAGCATTACTCTGGGTGTACGACGTGCACAGCCGAAGTGGCAAAATGGACGAGGCTGGGCCAGCTCTTACAAGAGAGCAGCGAGCACTCTGCGGTTTCGCACCCGAGCGAGGAGCTACTGGTACAGTTCCGCCATCGTCCGGGGAGTCTGCCATGGGCTGACCGGCAGGCGTTGGCACAGCATCTACAGACGTGCCCAAGCTGTCGCCAGGAGTTGTCGCTGCTGCGCTCGTTTGATTTTATGCGCATTCAGCAGTGGGTAACCGACGTAGAGCGAGAAACAGAGCAGGAGGAGCCGCGGAGATGGATTGAGAGGAGCCGCGCATTCTTCGCTCGGTTGTTTGCTGCTCTGCGGCCTCCGGGATGGCAGCCTGTCTTTGCTGCGGTATTCATGCTGCTTCTTGGCATTGGTATCGGCCGGTTCTTCCCCCCCTCTGTCGATTATCGTCCTCCTTCATTACAGCAGATCCTCCAAGAACCAGACCGCGGTATGCCGCAGGACACTCCCCAGGAGGCGATTGCCACGCTCTTCAGCCAGTATAAGACCGCTTACGAGGCCCGCGATATCGAAGCACTGAGGAATCTTTGGCAGATGGATAGGAAATGGCAGGATCGCCTTGCGCAACTTTTTACCTCCAGCCGCCACCTCGCACTGCTTCTCGATGTGCGCTCAGTTCACCTCGACTCTGAGGGGGAGCATGCTGTCGTTGAGTTGACGCAGCAGATTGCCACAGTGGACAAGCACAGCGGGGCATTCCAGACTGACGGGCCGGTTGCGTACCATGCGCGTCTTCGCAGAAGGGGATCTACTTGGAAAATTCTGGAGTTGCAGAGCCCACTGCACTGAGACGGGGAATGACTTTTGACCCGGCACAGTGAGACGAATGACATTTCACAAGTCAGAGAAACGCGTACAGTGGTTCCTCACAGGGATAGCATTCCTGTCGTCCCTCTGCTTGGGGAAGTTGGCTGGAGGAGAGCAGCAAAGAGAGGACAGAGAAGAGGCGAAGCGGCTCACGCGGCAGATGTTACAACTCGAGCAGCAAGGCAAGTATGCTGAAGCAGTGACACTCGCTCAGCAGGCAGTCACCATTTACGAGAAGGTCCGAGGCCCAGCGCATCCCGAGACGGCCACCGCGCTCGATAGTCTAGCCTCCCTGTACCGGGAGATGGGCGACTACGCGCGCGCGCTGCTGCTTGCTCAGCGGGCGTCCACTATTCGCGAGAAGGTCCTGGGTTCCGAACATCCTGATACGGCCACCTCGCTGAACAACCTGGCGCTCATTTACCAAGCCATGGGCAACAACGCACAGGCCCTGCAGCTGTTCCAGCGAGCCGTAACCATCTCGGAGAAAGCGCTGGGACCAACACACTCCCGAACCGCAATCCCACTCGGCAACCTTGCCGCCCTCTACCAAGCCATGGGGGACTACACACACGCGCTACCGCTGTTCCAGCGTGCCTTGGCCATTCGCGAGAAAGTCCTGGGTCCAGAGCATCCCAGAACCGCAATTGTCCTCGGCAACCTTGCCGCCCTCTACCAAGCCATGGGGGACTACACGCACGCGCTGCCGCTGCTCCAGCGTGCCTTGGCCATTCGCGAGAAAGCCCTGGGCCCGGAGCATCCCCGAACCGCAACCTCACTCAGCAGCCTGGCCTCCCTGTACCGAGAGATGGGCGACTACACGCGCGCGCTACCGCTCGCTCAGCGGGCAGTCACCATTCACGAGAAGGTCCTGGGCTCCGCGCATCCCGATACGGCCACCTCGCTCTATAATGTGGCGGCGCTCTACCGGGACATGGGGGACTATACACAGGTCCTCCAGTTCACTGCGCGCTGCTTATCCGTTCAGGATCATGTCTTCAGCAATGTGTTTGCCGCCACTTCTGAAACCCAGAAGTTGCTGTTCGTCCATAAATCTCAAGAGCCCTTTTTCATGGCTCTGTCCCTGATCCAGACTCACTTTCCAACAGATCCGGCAGCCGTGCGCCTGGGGCTTGAGATCGTCCTGCGGCGCAAGGGGATCGTACTCGATGCGCAGTCTCGGACGCAGCAGACACTCGCAGCCGAGTTACAAGGAGATGCCTTGCAATCCTGGCAGCGGCTCACCCAGGCCCGCAGCACGCTTGCGCATCTGCTTCTTCGTGGCCCGGAACAGCAAACCTCTACAGAGTACAGGCACGCGATCGATGCACAGCAAGCGGCGATTGCGCGTGAAGAAACCTTCCTTGCGCAACAGAGTAGCGCCGTAGCCCAAGAACTCACGCACAAGAAGGTGACGGCACAGTTGTTAGCAGCCCGTTTACCTCGAGAGGGGATCCTCATCGAATTTGTGCGGATGCGGGATTTCGATGAGCAGCGCAAAAAATGGTCCGATACGTGGCGGTATCTGGCCTTCGTCTTGACGCCGGAGAATCAAGTCCACGTAGTGGATTTAGGGGATGCGCAGGAGATCGACACACAGATCGAAAAGACCTTGTCTGCCATCAACCTCCCTAACACAGAGTTCGTCACGGACTTCAAAGCAGCAGCCAACCAGGCAGACGCCGCACTCGCAGCGCTCGCTCAGAAGATCCTTCAGCCGCTCGCTCCCTACATTGGGACGTCTCCACTGTTGATCGTGAGCCCCGATGGAGAACTGAACCGCGTGCCCTTCGCCGCGCTACGGACCCCTGGTGACTGCTACTTGATCGAACATGTCACCCTCGTGTATGTCGCCAGCGGACGCGACTTCCTGCAAGAGAGGAGCGGAGAACGGGCGACGGTGGACCTCTTGCTTGCGGCGAATCCCGACTTTGACAACCAGCACGTACTCGGCGGGACCGCACTCGCAGCAGTCGAACGAGCCGGTGACTTTGACCACGGGTTCGCCCCGTTGCCCGGCACGGCGCAGGAAGCTGAGGCAATTCCTCCACTGCTCAAAAGCGCGCAGAAGCCGCTCCAACAGGCGCAGGCGACAGAGTCCGCCGTCCGCGCCGTGCGCTCCCCGAAGATTCTGCACCTGGCCACGCACGGCTTCTTCCTCAAAAACGAGGAGATTTTTCT
>CAZAYE010000103.1:0-8593 GCA_964489255.1 uncultured Enterobacteriaceae bacterium | reverse complement strand
GCATGCACCTGGTGATCGTCAACGGCGAAGTTGTGCTAGAGGAAGGCAAACACACCGGAGCGTTGCCTGGACAGGTGGTGAGGGGAGGGTAAAACCAGTGCTGAGCAATGAGCGCTGAGTGCTGAGTAAAAGAATTCTTCTCTCCTTACTCAGAACTTAGGGCTTAGCACTCAGCACCGACTCCACTCAGCCTTAATACGTGAGCCGCAGCGAACTGTTCAACAACGGGTGAACATAGTGGATTACAAACGTGAGTTTCTCGAACTGCTCCTCCAGAAAAATGCCTTGAAAATCGCCAAGGATACCAACTCGTTGTTTAAACTCAAAAGTGGCCGGATGAGCCCGACCTTCGTTTCCATCGGTGCACTCACTGATGGTGAAAGCCTATCTATACTTAAGCGAAGCTACAGCCACGCAGCAATAGAGGGCGTGAAAAGCGGGAGATTAAAAGACTTTCAGTACGTCTTCGGACCCGCGTACAAAGGCATCAACCTGTGCGCCTTAACGTGCGAAGGACTCTACGAAAACTTTGCCAAGAATACCTGTTACCTGTACGACCGCAAGGAAGAGAAAGCCTATGGCGAGGCGACGCAGGGAACCGACGCTAGCAAAGTTATTGTCGGCGCAGAAAAGTTCATCCAAGGCGGTTCGATTCTGCTGGTGGATGATGTGATTACCACCGGCCAGGCGAAGTACGAAGCCTTGGAAAAGATCAAGCTGCTAGGAGATTACCAGATTGCCGGTATGGTCATTGCGGTTGATCGGCAGGAACTCCTGGGCGAGACCCACAACGGCGGCTCGCGCAGCGCGGTACAAACCCTAGAGATTGAGCTAGGCATCAAGACTATCGCTATCCTCACCATGCAAGAAGTTTTCTCGCTGATAAAAGACACGCTTGAGAAAAGCGTGCGACAGGCGTGGATCGAGTACTACGAGAAATACGGTGCGGTGAGGGTGGCAGAGGAGAAGAAGGACTCTTCGAAGAGGCCAAACGCAAAGTGATGGGCGAGAATGTGGCACGGTTGTATGGGTGACAGTAAAAAGGGGGAAACGGCGAAAAGGGGAAAGGGAGCAAAGGAAAAACGGCGAAAAGGAAAATTGCAAACTAAAGGATTTTCCCTCTCCCCTCGTGGGAGAGGGTTAGGGTAAGGGGGCGCACGATACAACTCCCAGTGATACAGTACCTTCCTCAGATTCTCAGAAAAGTGGACCTTTGGGTGGAGGTGAAAAAAGATGGAGGTGGAACTGATCAAACTCATTCCTTCGCTTCTCTGGTTTCTATTCGTTGCCACTATCTTTGGCCTCTTCTATCGTCCCATCCGCGATGAGTTATTGCCCAACCTCACCAGCTTCAAGGCTGGTGGAGTCGAGCTGTCTTTCGTTCGCGAGTCCATCGACGCGGCCATCGAATTGGCGGAAAAGTCTCCGCAATGGAAAGTCTAAATCTCCTCGGAAGATAAAGAGCAGGCGCTGCGTCGTGCCAAGAAGCATCTGGCGATTTTCCGCGGAGCACAGATCCTCTGGGTCGATGACCATCCTGAGAGCAACCTCAATGAGCGCCGGATGTTCCGGCAACTCAAAGCAGACGTAGACACTGCCAAGAGGACAGACGAAGCGCTGAGCATGTTACAGAAAGGCAACTACGATCTCGTGCTCTCCGATATGAAACGTGCGGATGACGACACGGCAGGTCTTACGCTTCTCAAACACCTTCCGAAGAAGCAGCATACACCAGTGATCTTTTACATCGGCATCCTTGATCCCAGTAAAGACATTCCTGCGCAGGCGTTCGGAATTACCAATCGGCCCGATGAACTTCTGCATCTGACACTCGATGCGCTGGAGAGGAGGAAAATCTGACCCTCATGAACCCTGGTGACGTCATAACCCCTGCAGTCACAGGGTTACTGTCCCACGTCAAGGCGGGGAACTGCATCCTCTTTCTTGGTGCAGGGGTGCACGCGCCGCCGCCCCAGGACTCACGCTATACCTATCCTGAAGAGCACAGGCCCCCCCTTGGGGGAGATTTGGCTGAAAGACTCACGGAAAAATTCGACTTCATAAAAAAATTTCCTCAGGAATCGTCCCGGGATCTGCAGCGGGTGTCCCTCTACATCGAGGCAGAGCAAGGTTTGGGTCGTAAAACTCTGGTCGATGCTTTGGAACACCACCTGCAGGAAGGGAAGAAACCCTCCCCAGCTTTAGAGATGTTGGCGCGGCTGCCCTTTAAGATTATTGTCACGACAAACTACGACCGGCTACTGGAGGTAGCCCTAGTAAAGTGTGACAAAGATCCAGTCCGCTTCGTGTACAATCCAGATCCAAACAAACGCATCCGCGACATGACCGAAGATCCCACAGAGCGCCGGCCGTTGCTGTTCAAGATGCACGGCGACTGCGATGACCGCACATCAATCGTGATCACCGACGAAGACTATATTACCTTTGTCCAGTGCATGTCGGATAAGGACGCGCTCCATCCTGTGCCGCGGACCGTTCGGTACCGCATGATGATGTGGCCTACGCTGTTTGTCGGCTACAGTCTGCGTGATTACAACTTGCGCCTGCTCTTCCGGATGCTGCGCTGGCGTGTCGACCCGGCAGAGTTTCCTCTATCGTTCTCCGTGGACCGCAACCCTGATCCCCTTATTCTCCAGGTGTGGCAAAACGAGCGACGGTTCATCACCTTCGTTACCCAAGATCTTTGGACGTTCGTGCCCTGGCTATACAAGGAAATCCGCGGAGAAGAGTATCCGGCGTGAGCTACACGATCATTCCCTCACACCTGCCCCAGTCCCCTTTCCCTGGCATTGTGCCGTTCAGTTATGGTGACCGCTCTGTTTTTTTCGCCAGAGCAACAGAGACTCGCACGCTCATTCGGCTCATTGTCATGTACCGGGGCGTTTTGCTCTATGCCGATTCAGGAATCGGCAAGTCCTCGCTCATTAACGCCGGTCTAGTTCCTCAGGCTATTGAAGAGGGCTATCAGCCCGAACGCATCCGGGTGCAGCCGCGCCAGGGAGAGGAATTTATCGTCGAACGATTCGTCGAAACCGTTGATGGTGAGCCACGTTTGCTCCCCTCGATTTTCGCTGATGGGGAGCAATCTGAGCGTACCGTGTTGTCACTCGAACACTTTGTGACGAAGTTACGCGAGAAGGCTGGGACGGTACGTCCGCTCTTGATCTTTGATCAATTCGAAGAATGGGTAACGCTCTTTGAAGAAGGAGCCCTAGAGCAAACAGGAAGAGAGGCGAGAGCCTGCCAAGGGAAAGTGCGAGATACGCTCGTCTCGCTCATCAATGATAGCACACTACCTGTGAAAGTGCTGCTTGCGCTGCGGGAGGATTACCTCGCCAAGCTCACTCCCTTCTTCGTGTGCTGTCCAAACCTTCCTGATCAATACCTGCAGCTCACTCCCCTCCGGGGTGAGCAGATCTACCAGGCGATCCGTGGGCCTTTCGACACGTATCCTGGACACTA
Organism: uncultured Enterobacteriaceae bacterium; assembly: GCA_964489255.1. Lineage (GTDB taxonomy): Bacteria > Desulfobacterota > Binatia > Bin18 > Bin18 > CAZAYE01. The sequence continues at coordinate 5,110 of CAZAYE010000103.1, read as the reverse complement.
TCAACCGGAGATCAGCGCCGACCTCGCCAAGGAGATCCAAACGCAATTTACTGGTAGGAGCGGCGACGCGAATGTGCGCCTGACCGAGGTCCAGATTGTTTGCCGGAGCTTATGGGAAAACGGCAAAGAAGGACGGTCACTCGACCTGCTTTTTACCGACCAAGGGGGAGTTCAAGGCATTCTGGAAAAATACCTGAAGGATGCTCTCGCATCGCTCGGGCATGAGCAACAGGAGCTAGCCATCAGCCTACTGAGCCGGATGGTTACATCAGCTGGCACCCGGAACGTAATTTCACAGGATGATCTGGTGAGCCGGGTGGAATTGGAAGACCATCTTCCACGTGATGCGCTGCGCCGGACGCTAGATAACCTAGAACAAAAAGCCAAACTTGTGCGGCGTGAGCGGCGCCGTGAGGTCTACTATTACGAGATCGCCAGCGAGTTCCTGGTCGGGTGGATTCGCCAGCAAGCGCAAGAACGGTGGCAACGGGCAGAACAAAGGAGACGAGAGAAAGCAGAGCGTGAGGCACAGGAACAGCAGCAGCGGGCAAAGAAGCAGGCAGCCCTTGCACACCTCCTGAAGTGCTTATCGTACGGGCTAGCAGTCCTTTTGCTCATAGTGGTCGGCTTGGCACTTTATGCCTTTCAGCAACGCGCTGTTGCCAAACAGCTAGCTCGCATCGCTACCTCACGCCAATTAGCCACGCAAGCTATCAGTCCTTATGTCCGGCTTGATTTGGCGTTGTTATTCAGCCTGGAGGCCAATCGCATCACCGACACCGTCAAAGGCAGAGAGAGCTTACTATATGGACTACAGCGCAGCCCACACCTAACCACTTTCCTCACCGGTCACACCAGCTTCGTGCGGAGCATTGCCTTTAGCCCCGATGACAAGACCCTCGCCTCAGGCAATGATGACTACACCATCATCTTGTGGGATGTGGCGACCCGTAAGCCTCAGGGCCAGCCGCTGACCGGCCACACCGACTTCGTGCTGAGTGTGGCCTTTAGCCCTGATGACAAGACCCTCGCCTCAGGCGGTGCCGACAAGACCATCATCTTGTGGGATGTGGCTAGCCGGATAGGGCAGCCGCTCAAAGGGCACTCGGGCTCCGTACTGAGTGTGGCCTTCAGTCCTGACGGGAAGACTCTCGCCTCGGGCAGTGCCGACAAGACCATCATCTTGTGGGATGTAGCCAGCCAGAAGCCACTCGGGCAGCCGCTCACTGATCATTCCGACTCTGTGACGAGCGTGGCCTTCAGTCCTGACGGGAAGACTCTCGCCTCGGGCAGTGCCGACAAGACCATCATCTTGTGGGATGTAGCCAGCCAGAAGCCACTCGGGCAGCCGCTCAAAGGGCACTCGGGCTCCGTGTGGAGTGTAACCTGGAGTCCTGATAGCAAGATCCTGGCCTCGGGTAGTGCGGACAAGACCATCATCTTGTGAGACGTAGCCAGCCGGATAGGGCAGCCGCTCACCGGTCATTCCAACTCTGTGGGGAGTGTGGCTTTCAGTCCCGATGGCAAGACTCTCGCCTCGGGCAGTGCCGATTACACTATCATCTTGTGGGATGTGGCCAGCCGGAAGCCACTCGGGCAACCGCTCACCGGTCATACCAACTCTGTGACGAGCGTGGCTTTCAGTCCCGACGGGGAGATTCTCGCCTCGGGCAGTGCCGACAACGCCTTGGGCAGTGCGGACAACACCATCATCTTGTGGGATATGGCTAGCCGGATAGGGCAGCCGCTCAAAGGGCACTCGGGCTCCGTACTGAGTGTGGCTTTCAGTCCCGACGGGAAGACTCTCGCCTCGGGTAGTGCGGACAAGACCATCATCCTGTGGGATATTAGCCTTAAGTCATTGCAAGCCCGCGCCTGCCGCATCGCCAACCGCAACCTTACCCGTGTCGAGTGGAAGCGGTACATCGGTGACATTGAATCGTATCGGGCAACGTGTTCTGAGTTTCCGATTGAGCCGTAGACGACGACGGAGAGGCTAAGGAAGAAGCGGTGGTGGAGAATGGGCGAACCAGAGCTAACAAACACCCGGTCATGAATGACCGGGCTCCTCGACAACGCCGGCTTAAGCGGGCTTAGCTTCGTAGACTGGAATAAGTGCAGCTAATTCCAGCGTAAGGTCTCGCTCGGTTCAACCCAGCATATTGTGCTCATAGGTAGATCAACTGGTCTGCGAGGGATTCCCGGGTGAACTTATGGGACAAAAGGACCAGACGCCGGAATGTCTCCCGAAAGGATCTCTGCGGGGACACGATGATACCAAAGTGATGCTTGTCCTGCCAGAAGTATTCATCGGCCAACACCTCAAAGTCAGCGATGTTGAAGGTCATCAGCGCTCTCTGCTGGGAGACCGCAAACGCGAGTTGTTCAGCATCTTTTGCTTCCTTTCTGCCACACTCCTGTGTATTCACCGCGTCAATACCTTGCCGGCGGAGAGCGGCAGCCAGTCCCTCATGCACATCCTCGTCTAGGAAGAGTGAGATTGCCGCCATTGGGCTTGCCGCCTTCTGGCTTCACGGGTAGATAAGGAATTCTCTGTCAGTTGCCGGTCAATTTCTTCCTTATGGTCATGATAGTAACTCAGGGCATCATAAATCTCCGCCATCCCCAGACTCGGATAAATCTCCCGCTGGATCTTCTTTGCGGAGTAACCCTTACAAGACCACCCTGCGATGGCCCAAACCGGGATACGAGTGCCAGCAATGACAGGTTTGCCTCCGCATACACCCCGGCGCTTGATGACATAAGGATGCTTTACTTGAGCAACGATAGATGGCATGACAGCACTACTCCATTCCTTTTCTAATTCGATGTTTTTTCTATTGTGCCTGTCCCTTCATCAAAAGCATACTGAGGTCAGCAGAGCAGGTTTCTACTTTCTTCATATAAACGACAAGAGGAGCAAGACATCGTGATCAAATTCGGCATCATGGTCATGCCTCAACACCCGAGAACCGATTCACCGATCAAACGGTTCCGGGAAACCGTGGCATTGACTCGCCTGGCGCGTGATGCAGGCTTTCACTCCATCGCCTGCGGGCAGCATTTTCTTTCTCCCCCCTACCAGAACTTGCAGAGCCTGCCTCTATTGGCGCGACTGGCGGCAGAGAGCGGCTCGATGGACCTCATTCTCTCAATTCTCTTGCTTCCGCTCTACAATCCCGTGCAAGTGGCCGAGGATGTCGCTACACTTGATGTTATCAGCGAAGGGCGGGTGGTCTTCGGTGTGGGTCTGGGCTACCGTGACATCGAATACGAGGCCTTTAACACCAATCGACGTGAGCGTACGTCCCGCTTCCTAGAGGCGCTCGAAGTGATCCGGCGGTTATGGATAGAGGAGGAGGTAGCTTTTACGGGAAAACACTTCCACCTTACGAATGCCACCTGCACGATCCGCCCGGTTCAGAAGCCTTACCCTCCGATCTGGATTGCGGCCAATGACGATACGGCTATCGTGCGGGCTGGACGCCTGGGCTGTACCTGGCTGCTCAATCCACATGTCACTCTCACGACCCTCGAACGTCAGATGCCGCTCTACAAAGAGGCTATCGCTAGCGCCGGTAAGAGCGTTCCAGCTGAAGTGCCAATTATCAAAGAAATGCACCTCGCCAAGGCACGCAAAGAGGCCATTAAGGTGGCCCAGCCTTATCTGGAAGGGAAATACCAGGCTTACGCTGACTGGGGCCAAGACAAGGCGTTACCCGGCCAGGAGTCTTTTCGGGTGTCTTTCGAGGACTTAGCCAAAGACCGCTTTATTCTGGGCAGTGTGGAAGACGTCATCCAACAGATCGAGGAACACCAACGCCGGCTCGGGATCAACCATTTCATCTTCCGCATTTGGTGGCCAGGAATGGAGGCGTACCATGCCTACCGCGTCATCGAGCTGATGGGAGCGCATGTCATCCCGCATTTTCAGCGTCTAGACACTACTACCTCCAGATAGTCGCTTGGCGCCGCTAGTTGCACGGCGACGCGGAGCAACTGCGTGCTTGCGACGCCTGCTGTGAAAGTAGGGGGCTAAGCCCTTGAATTCATTAAACAGGCCCTACTTTCATCGGTGGTGGCGAAGCTCCACTTCATGATGGCTAACACCAGCACCAGCAATTGGTGCGCTGGGGGGCAACGGAATCAGAGAGAGGAGGTATATTGGTCATGGTCACCTCTCGGATTCATTTTGTCATTGTTTCAATGATCCCATGGTGCAATGACTCAATTCTTCCAACAGCGCTTTCGCGTCCTGCAAATCTACGGTGTCAAACCCTTCAGTGAACCAGCCGTACACCTCCGCTAGCATCTGCCGCGCTTCGTCCTTCTTGCCCTGCTGCTGCCACAGCCAACTCAAGCTCATCACCGCTCGCAGCTCCAGCGACTTGGCCTGCTGCTTCCGAGCAATCTCGATCGCCCTGGGGGTGCCTTCGGTCTTTTCGAGAATGAGTTGCTTCAAAGCCTTGAGGCTTGTGTCACTGCCGAGCAAGAAGGTCAGGAGTGCTTCTGCTTCTTTTTTTCCTCACGGCGCCAGAGCACGACTTTCTTTACGGTCGCTGCCATTTTTCCTCTCTCCTGCTCTGCCGTTCCGTTAAGAGACGAATCTAGCTTTGCGGCGAATTGCTTTGGCTTTCTCCAGGTTCATGCCGGAGGCATACAAATACCAGTAAGCTGTAGCCTGCTCTTCCTCCGTCCAGCCGTCGATCACTTGGCGAATCTTGTCTTCCACCTGATCGCGCTCGGCCTTATCCAGGTATATACGTCCAGACGCCAGGAGGGGGTCTGGGAGCAGACGTCCCTGGGAGAGCCCGAAAGAGATTTCTGCAAACTGCTCGCTCATACGTTCCAACAGTCCCCCCTCCCCTCGACGGGAAAGGAGGGAAACCCGTAGAAGGGAAGGGGGTGGGAGGTAGTAACTACTATAATAGACGAAGAAAAGGCGAAAAAATTCGCGTCCCAGTCAGCGCGGGCGTAACTCCACCTTACGCCCGCGAAGCAAAGCCGAGAGCAGGGAGTGAGACGGTTATATGAATTCCAGCAACTCTCTGCTGCTTGGTGGTTGTCGCGGATAAAGGCACCCCCTCTCGTAAAGGGGAAGAAGCCAGCC
>CAZAYE010000102.1:0-8652 GCA_964489255.1 uncultured Enterobacteriaceae bacterium | reverse complement strand
GCGGGTTCGCCCGGTTATCTAGCGTAAGAAAAAGTTTTCCGGTCGGTCGCAGCACCCGGCGGAACTCATGCAAACTGGCGACAACTTCAGCGTGGGATTGGAAGTGATCCAGTGTCGAAGTCGAGACGATAGCGTCGAACACCCCATCGGCAAAGGGGAGACGTCGGGTGTCGGCTCCGATCGCGCATACGCGGCTGTAGTGCGCTCGCGCTAAACACAAGGTCGAAACCGCAACATCGGCAATTACAAAGTGCTCGGTCTTCGCTTTGAGGAGCGGGTACAGACCATTCCCAAAAGCCTCGTCGAAGGCGTCAGTTTTCAACAGCAATTTCATTCGTTCGTCGAGGAGCCAATGTCCCAGGAGTTCGAGGTTGACCGCATCACTGTGAACGCGCCACAACGACTGGGGATGCTCAGTATCCCACGCTGTCGCAACCGTCTCCCAGTAGTGAGATTCTTTCACGGTCAAAACCTGGGCTTCTCACTAAAGAACATTTCGTTCTTTGCCGCTGTCGCCGTCGGACAGCGTATGCTCTGAGACGAACAATGCCTGCAAATTTTCGTACATCCTGATAACTTCAGTTCTGGACTGTCCCAACAGAGCCACACTACACCTGCCATTCTCGAGACAACCGACATTGTAAGGGACCAACCCTTTTCCCGTTTTCGGATCGAAAAATAAGTGCCCAGATAATCTCGCAAGTTCGGCAAAGGACTTTGCTGGTGTTGTTATATCTGCCGCAAGAAACGCTCCTATACAGGGCTTATTCTTTTGTCTCTGCCCTCTATTCAGATGTTCCACTAGGGCCTTAGGATAAGCTGCCCCATTAATTCTCGGGTTGACTTCAGCAAGAAAGTGCGCAAATTGCCCTGTCTCACGGTTAAAATATTCCCCAAAGTCGAAACCCGCCAATCCCCAATACCCTTGAGCCTGCAACCAGTGGGCCATTTGCCGCGCTGAATTCAGCATGTCTTGCAAAGTCCTGGCCCCTGAGGGATAAATATTACCCTCATGCTTCAGATCGCCGTTTAAAATCTGATCGGTAACGCCAACACATGATACCCTTCCTTGCCCCGGTTCTATGTACATGAGGATGTTAGGAGAAACGGTGACATCAAGCATCACCTCTACGAGATATATTTTTTTCTTCATTCTTCCCGCAACCTCGCTCAACGCCTTCTCAGCCCGCTGAGAGCTGTCCTCGATTATTGCTATTGAGGATCCGGAGAAACCGTGAGACCCTTTAATAATTACCCTCCCGGTTCTATGGATGTACCGATTGATAGCGATCCAGAGAAGGGTCAGGTTAGGAAGTCCTCCGGCCTGCAACGCTATCTCCACTACCTCACCTTCAGGAACCGGCACGCCAAGTTCAAGTGCTTTCGTCCTCACGTTGTGTTTGTGGTTTGCATAGTCAACTATATGGAGGTCCCCTCCGAGTACAGATACTTCCCGACTCAGCACGGCTTGCAAAGCCGTAGCTAACTCAAACATTTTTGCTGACATGAAATATGGATTCAAAATAATTTTCGTGTCTTGCCTAACCAGTCTTCGAATAGTTACGAGCGCCTCAGAGTTATTCACTAAGGCATCTAACGGACACTCATCAATATACGGTTGGACAGGCTTTGCTGCCACAATGACATTGCCACCCTGAGGACCAACCCCTAAGTGGGAGAGAAATTGGAGGTAGCGATTGTCCACTTTATCTAACACGCATACGAGATCATCCGGCCTTGCCATTAAGAGCGCCCGTTCAGCATACTTTGTGAATCCTGGGAGGGTCGCATCAAGCTCAACTCGGTCCCCTAAGGCGGTAATGCAATGGACGAATATCTGCGTAACCCCGGCATCACCAAGTGTTTCAGTGATCGAATTTATTCCGTGCTGTTGATCGAATTCTGTTCGGTACTCAGCTGACATCGTGCTCACCTGACGATTTTCACTGCGATCGGTCAGTGCCTTCAGCAGTAGGGTATGGGCTAGGGACCTGTGGGCGCTCCCAGTCGAGGCCATCATAAGCAGACTTCACCAGAGAGCGGGAAACCCGGAACTTCCCGTTCGGTTCGAGCTGGAGCTGAGGCACCAACATCACCTCAAACTCTACGCCCTCTCCTAGCAGAGCGGCTACCGGTTCTTTTAAGAAGGCCAGCTGTTGCGCGGTCGGAGTCGCAGATGGCACCACCCGCAAGACAAGCCGATCCTCCCGTTCCTGAGTCAACTGATATTGGCCAATCCATGAGGCCGCATCGTGTAGGAGGAGCAAGACAATCTCGTAAGGGTGTAGCAGACGGCCGTCAGGCAGGGGAAAGTAATCGAGCATCCGCCCCTGGATTCCTCTGATAGTCGAGAACGGCTGGCCGCAGCGACAGGTTTCAGCTCCTCTGGTAACGAGGTCACCAAGCCGGTAGCGGATAAAGGGCATGGCAAAAGAATGCAGATTGGTGCCCACCACTTCGCCCCGCTCACCTATCGCCACCGGACAACCGTTCTTAAGCACCTCGGTGATGAGGCTGTCGTCACACACGTGGAATTCACCCGTCTCCTGACATTCCCAGGCGATCAGGTTGAATTCGTGGGTGCCGTATAAGTCGAAAACCGGCGCGGAGAACGCAGCAGAGATCTGCTGTCGCATAAGAGGAGTCAGCACCTCACCCCCAACTGTGACGAAGCGAAGGTGGATGGACAGACGATCGTTATCAGTGATAACTGGTGCTAGTTGTGAAAGTACCCCAGGGAACCCGCTCAGTACGTCAGGACGGAAATCGCGTAGGGCGTGTACGATATCCTGCGGAGGCAAAAGGCAATTAATCCGCACCCGGCGATACCGGCCTAACGACTGGTGTAATGAGTCTAATGCCCGATGCATGATCGCGGGAAGTCGGTTGTCGAGGGGAGGGGTTGGTCGAACCAGGACGACGTTCGCTGTCCTGTCTGCGCTCCGCGATCCAAAGTCGCGTATGGCACGTCGCCGAAACTGATACAGCAGACGATTCTCAAACCAAGTGCGGCGGATGGTAAAGGGTTCACCTGAAGAACCACTCGTCCTATGGGTCACAAGACGTTTAGGGTCCACACCACGGGCGACAAGCTCCTCCACTGGTAACGAGTGGAGATCTTTCTTTGCGGTGATCGGAATGGCAGGAAGGTCAGCGACACTCTGGATGTCATGGGGTTTAAGCCCGTGCTGCTCAAAGAGCCTGCGGTAATAGGGGACATTCTCATAGGCGTGGGCGACCAGGCAGCGTAATTGCCTATTCTGGAAAGCGAGGATTTCCTCTCGTGCGACATGGGGATGACGCCACAATGCGCGCAAGGTAGAGAGTGGATTCGCTCGAGGAATCATCGTGCGACCTAGGCTGACCGTCCCGCAGGAGAAGGCCGGTCTATCCCTCCGCAGGCTTGCAGAAAGTGATCAACGTCGCAGAAGACCACCTCACTCTCATCCTCCGCTCTCGACCGCTCCAGGGTTTGTTGGGCGAGCATCCTATTGCCTACTTTCCAGCTGGACGAGACAACACAGATCCGTTGCAGTCCCGGAATCGACCACGCGCGATGAATCTGCTGAGCCAACTCAGGCGCGGGTACCTCCTCAGCTTTGAGAGCGGTAACCGCCGCCAGCTGTCTATGCCTGCGGAAAATTAACGGCCGGTGAGCCAAGTAGTCGATCACCTGCGCATTCGGCTGCTCCCACCGTATGAGATAATCGTAATGGGTCCGCGGCTGAGCAGAGAGCCGCGCTCCCCATTTGCGCTTGTAGCGCAGCAGGCCATCATTCAGAGCCGGGGGCGAGCCACCGAGGTCGACCTGGGTGCATCCTTGGCGGTGAGCGTATTGGAGATAAAAGAAGTACACTGCAGCAAGCGCACCCTTCTTCGTCAACGAGGGATCCCCGTCTGCGGTGCCTACCGCTACAAGATAAAGTACGCCACTCCGTTGGTAAAATAGCCCCCCGGCAATCCGTTGGCCCTCACGCTGCACCCAGAGCATTCCCCCGCGACGGAACGCGCGACGCAGCTGATGCACATTGTGGATGACGGCGAGTTCGCCGTGCCGTCTGCACATGTAAGGCACGTACATGGTATGGTAAAAAACCTCACAGTCTGGTTCCGTATGAGAAACCTCCAGAGTCAGCCGCTCCCGGCGTACGCAGCGGAGGTCTTCTCTCAGGCTGTGGTTGGCACGCGCTAGCTTGTTGAGGTCCTCCGGCACTGCCAACCAAGAGCCAACGCTTTCAGGAACCACCAAGTAATTCGCTCTGAACAGCAGCCGGGCCGATAGGCGGTCTACACGAGCGATCACTAAGTCAGCAGAGGCGCCCAACCGTTTCAAGGTTGACGGCAATCTCCACAAGGGCAGAGAACCGACTGTCTCTCGCTGTGGCGGGCAGGCGAAGAAACGATGAGAGACAGTAGCGATCGCAGCTTGAGTGCCCGCCACGAGAATGATCCAGGGTCGCCCAGAGTAAGGGGTTGGACCGCGTAGCCTAGCGACAGAAACACGCAGAGCGAGCCAGGGCAAGACCAACGGCACGCCCCACTTGGCGGCGTCTTCCAACCCGGCTGGGGCCCACTCATAGAACCGCCAAGCCCAATCGGTCCACCTCCGCGTCTTGGCATTAGGTTGATGCATTGCTCACTCGATAGCAGTGTCGTTTCCAGGGGCCGATTTTGACATCACCGATCAGGCCATAGGGGTGATAGCCGGTTTTGGCGACCGCTCGCAAGCTCGGGTGGTTCTCCGGCAAGATAGCCGCTGCCATACGTCGGTAGCCGGCAGTGCGGAAGTATCGCAACATCTCTTACTTTTATCCTCTTGTATAGTCTCTGAGCCGTACGTGAAAACGCCACCGGCGAAACAGGCTCACCAATATGCCCAATTCAAGCACTTGGGCCCCTAATTTCTCTTTGAACCTTGCCGCGGGCGCATTCCACACCGCAGTAATGCTGTAGCATTGGTCTCTCCCGAGCTTCGCTAACTCCTCATAACATCGGTAGCGCAGATACGGAGCAATCCCTATTCCCCTGAAATGCTCGAGCGTATAGGCGTCGAAGAGGTAGGCTTCGTGTTCCTTTAAAGGAAAAACGCGATGCGACCAGAGGGTACCCTCAGTGAGGTTACACCAAGTAAAGGCGACCACTTCGCCACGGTATTGTGCGCCAAAACACAGCTTGCCCTCCTGCAGTGTGGACAAAAGCTGTGCTAACGAGAGTCTACGGCCCGGAATGTTGGCAATTGCTTTCATATCGTGTGGCCCAAGAAAACCGAACTCGTATTCGGCCAATTTTCCTGCGCTAGGCCGGGGCCCCGCGTTCCTCATGCCCTCGGCCACCAGATGGTACGGTAGGATAAGGAGGCCCATTTTCGCCAGGACATCAAAGAGAACTTGGGGAACTAGCCCGGGCAACGGCACACTGCTGCGGTAGTAACGGATCCTCACCTTGATTGCGGTCAGGAGCGAGTTGGGCACGTTTTTCTTCTCGCCAAGCTGTTCGAAGCGATCGCTCTTCGTTAATGAAGTTGCCATGAGTCGTCCTCCTGTGTGGCGCTGTAGCGCGAAATAACCATGCGGATCTTCTCACCAGGGACCTTCGGGATCATCTCGACACGCTCAATTTGCAGTACAACCTCGCCCGGCAAAGCGCGGCGGAGGTCAGCCTCGATCCTCGCCAGGAGACCGGCGCTATCGCCCGGCGTGACCACTTGGAGCTTGAGGCGGTGTGCGTCCTCCTGCAGCACTCTCCACTGCCGGAGTTCAGAGTAACGGCCGAGGACTTCATGAAAGAAAGGCCAGAAGAGCCGACTGCCACCAGGCAAGACGACCGAATCCACAGCACGCCCGTAAATGCGTCTCAGCAGCGGCAGGCTTCGTCCGCAGGGGCAAGGCCGAGAGTCGCTCTCCGCCAGGTCACCCGTATAGTAGCGAATAATCGGCATTGTCCACATATCCAGAGCGGTGGCAATGATCGGCCCTGGTTCACCATCTGGGGCGTCAACCTCTACGATATGGCTGTCAGCACTTACATGAAAACCGCGGTGATGTTCGCATTCCCACGCGAAGTTCGAAAGCTCGACCAAGCCGAAGACATCTACCGGGTTAGTGCCCAGCACCCGATGCACCAGACGCCGCGTGGCTGGGGTCAAAGTCTCACTGTCTGAGAGAACTATCCGTGGCCGCGCTGGGTTGAGATCAAGCCTCGCGATTGCCTCAGCCAGTGCTTGCAGTGTTCCTGCACCCGCGACGACCACCTGAGGCCGCGTTTCAATCAAGCGCTGCGCCCAAGATTCTGGCGGGTCGAGAATGGACACCCAGTCCTTTGGGGCGATGCCGAAGCGCTGGACGAAAAAGCGCTGGCCCAGAGTCATGCGGATTTCCAGCGTCCGGTCAGTCCAGCGAAACCCATGTTCAAACAAAATGCGCCAGGCCACGGCCCGCTGCCACCGCAGGTCGTGCGCTCCTAGATAAATCCGTAGCGGCGTTCCGGTAGAGCCACTCGTGTCGACCGTCGTGCAGTGCCGAGGATCGACACCGCGCGCGACGACCTCCTCGGGGTGCGCCGCTTTGAGGCGCTGTTTCTGGAGCAGAGGAATCTTGTCGAGATCATCCAGTGAACGAAAGTGCTCAGGCCGAAATCCGGCCTCGTCGTACAGGGCACGGTAGAGCGGGACATTGCGGTAAGCATGCCTCAGGAGCTGGCGCAGTTGAGCTTCCTGTACCCGCCGTAGTTGTTGTGGTGACCAGTGACTCGAGGCCAGAGCCGTACGAATCAACCGAAAGGTTTTCCATCCGTCAAGGAGCATGGGCAATATTCTCAGGAGGAAGCCAGTTCCTTAGCCACCAGCAGCTTTTTACAGGGTCCAGGCTGCAGCCAATATGTGCATGTCATCAACGCCCTAACCCTGCCGAATGCCGATGATCCTGTTGTAGACCGTGCCGATAGCCCAGCCTACTATGCCGCCGGTCAATGCCCCATAGAAGAGCCCCACTAGGCTTCCTTTCCAGGTCACTGAGTACCCTATGAAATACTGCCCTAGCAGTTGCAGGTGCGCTCCCACTTGTGGCCCGCCCTTGATCAGCAGCCACACCGTCATGGCAAAGAGCCCCACTCCACCGATCAGTGCGCAGACTAGCGCTAGCACCCCAGCCTGGATCCGGGCCACCGCTTGACTTACTTCATCTGTTTCAGCGTGTCTTTTTGTCATCTGGCTGTCCGCGGTCTCTAGTGCATTTTCAGGAAACCTTTTGGGGAAAGGAAGCAAAAACCCAAAGAGATTCCCCTTTGCGTAGGGGCACGGCATGCCGTGCCCCTACCTCGGCATTGCCCAAGAGGTATGCTGCAATTGCACTAGGCTGCCCTCGCAACAAGGATCACACCTTATCTAAGAGGTTGCGCTGCGCCTCGGCTTCAGCCCGCCGCCGCACCAGAGCAGCATAGGCCGTCATTCCCCAGTTTCTGAGCCAAGCCCCTATATACCCTAGTGTAAATCCGCCAATCCCGGCCTCAAAAAAGCCGACAACTGCACCATCCCACGTCACCGTGAACCTTGGCAGGTAATAGCGCAGCAGTAACAAGTTCGGCCCAATCTCAGGGCCACCCCTTAGTAACAGTATGGCAGTCATTAAGAAGAGCCCGAGACCGCTGACTACACCGACGGCTACACCCAGCGCCAGCGGATCTAACTTGGCAAACACTGCAGCGATGATCTCATCAGGTGACGGAGTCCTCGTCGTCCCTCTCGAGGTTGTTCGTGCAGGCACCAGGCGATCACCTGTTCTCAGCTCGGTTGCCTGTCTTTCTTCGTGGTACTCCATTTCAGTGTTGACCGACCACACATCATAATGCGCGCCCACGATGTTCCGCGCCGCATACACCCCGGTCAGCATCGAGTGGTCCTGATTGTTATACCGGTGCAAGCCGTTCCGTCCGACGGTCTGCAGATTCGACAAACTGTCGAGATAGCGGCGCATCAGCGCCAGGCTGTGATGGTAGTGCTGGTCGTACACCGGATAAGCTTTCTGCATACGCACCACCGTGCCGTCTTCCACCTCGTGTGGATCGATCAACCCGATCCGTGCGCACTCCTGGATGCCCAGTTCAATGAGCCGTTCTGGCGGCCAGCCCCATTCTTCATCCGTATCCCACAAGAAGTATTCCAACCCCAGCGAAGTCCGTGAGGGATCGGGTACCATCTCCGGACTCCAATTTTTGTAATTCTGGATGCGCCCCATCTTTACTTGTGGGGAATGGATATAGATCCAGTTATCTGGGAAGACCGCTTCTCGCTTGACGATGAGCACCACGGTTAAATAGTCTCGGTAACGGAGGCGGTTCGCAGCCTGGACGACCTCGACTGGCGGGGCTGGATCAAGGGCATTGATGAGGTCAGAGAGCGGCATCGTGGAGATGAAGTGCGTCCCGCCATATTCGCTCCACTCACCGGTTGAGGTCCGCCCGCAAACATCTTCGACTCGTCCGTGGCGATGGCGGATGCGTTCGACAGTGATGCCGCGGAGCGTCGCAGCCCCTCGCTCCGCTACTAACGTCTCGCAGCGTTCCCACATCATCCCCGGCCCATACCGTGGGTAGTGAAACGAGTCGATGAGCGTGGTGATCACTTGCCCATCCTTGGCCTGCTGGGCGCCCAGCAGG
>CAZAYE010000101.1:973-8671 GCA_964489255.1 uncultured Enterobacteriaceae bacterium | reverse complement strand
CACGCCGGGAACGGCCTGCGGCCTTATCCCGGCCTACGACTGAGAAAACGGTATGCCTCCTCGCTCAAATGAAAACCGCTGTAAGTACAACTGTAGGATTAAGTGCGGAGCTACTGGAAAGTGGTAATGTCGGTTTCTTTTGAGAATTCTAGGATAGTGCGGTCTCGCTGGTTATTGCTGAGCTTGGCAATCTTTTCCGGATTGGTGAATGTCTGGCTGCTGGTTGGCTGGGATCACATTAATCCACTGAGTCTTTCCTGGTTGGCAGATGACCCGGCGCAGTATCAAGCGGCATGGGAATTCTTGCGGCGTGATCCGGCCTGGAGGTTTCCTCTCACGTGGGTGGACAACCTGGGCTATCCGCTTGGCGTTTCGACCTCGTACATGGATGTCATTCCGTTGGTCGCGGTGCCGCTGCGCCTGGCATCTGCATTGCTGCCGGCGGATTTTCAGTATCTCGGCCTGTTCGCCGTCGCCTGTCATGCGCTCCAGGCCTATTTCGGGTTTCGGTTGATTTCCTGTTTTGCCCCGCGTGACACCATAGTCGTGATTGTCGGAGGATTGTTTATCTTAATCGCCCCGGTGCTGACGTTCCGACTATACATGCATTACGTTCTCTCGAGCCAGTGGGTGATCGTCGCCGGCCTCTACTACTATTTCCGGCCGCTTGAACAGTCCAATCTCGGCAAATATATGAGACCGTTTCTCGTTTTGAGTGTCGTTGCCAGCGCGATTAACCCCTATATCAGCCTGTTTGCCATGCTGATCGGGGGCAGCGCAATCCTGCGCGCCTACCTGGACGGGCGGGCTGGTCTCATCGTGGCTGGGCTCTTCGGCTTGGTCTTGGGGGGGTTGACCCTCAGCACGCTTGCCGCGTTCGGCTTCCTCGTCGGTGGCGATGGAGTGCAATTTGCTGGCGGCGGTTACACCATATACTCGATGAATTTGCTGTCACCCATCGATCCGTTCATTTTTCCTTCTCTCCTGATCAAGGGAAGGCAGACATTTGCAGGTCAATCTGAGGGATATAACTACCTGGGACTTGGGGTGCTGCTGCTTCTGTTTGTTGCACTTGCGCGGCACCCTGCCTTGGTTTTGAGAATGTGGTCAAAACCTCTCCGACCTCTGTTGTTCACGTCGATCATCTGCACCGTGCTGGCGCTGTCCGTCAAAGTGACGCTGGCTGACAGCGTTCTGGGTACCATTCCCGTGCCGTCCGCCGTCTTCCAGGCGCTTGCCAGCTTCCGCGCCTCCGGTCGGCTCTTCTGGCCAGTGCATTATCTGCTCATTCTTGCCGCAATCGTCGGGCCGCTCATGACCTGCCCCCGGCGCCAGGTGGTGAGTTTCCTGCTCTGCCTGGCGCTGGTGACGCAAATGGCGGATCTCATGTCTTTGCGGCAGGCGATCTCCGCTCAGGCGCAGGTGAGGCAAGCGGATCTGTTGGTTTCTTCAGATTGGGCCTCGCTGCCCCAGCGGCATCGGCATCTTGTCGTCTTGCCGGCTTGGCAGTGCAGTCGAGATCAGACTCCAGGAGGGTCAGAGGCGTGGTACTGGTTCGCCCGGCTGGCAGCCAGAAGCGGCATGACGGTGAACAGCTTTTACACGTCGCGGATCTCGTCAACCGCGATACATCTCTACTGTTCCGTCATGCCCGAAGTATTAGGGCGGCAAGGGCCCGAAACCGACACCGCCTATGTTCTGGGAGGCGCTCTCGCCCTTGCGGTTGCGATGCGGCCGGGGAGCACCCATTACTGCCGCAGAGTCGACGGGTTCAATCTTTGTACCTACGATCCGACCAGAGCCGACCAGTCGCGTTCGCTTGTTAAGCAGCTTTTGCCGCCCTATACGCTCGGGACAGAGTTCCGGGCGGAAGAAAATCCTCCCAACACGCTGATCCTGTCGGAAGGCTGGCAAGACCGGTCGTCGCCGGGACGGTGGACGCTGGGACGGGTGGCGTCAGTGTACTTACGTCCGCTGCTGCCGCAGACAGGAGCTTTGCGTCTTGAGCTCGAATTGGCGGCTGTGCTTCTCAACGCGCGGCACCCGCTGCAACGGGCGGTCGTGCAGGTCAATGGACAGGCCTTGGGGACTTGGGAGTTCAGACTCGGTGGGGCAAACGACAGTCGCTCTCTCACCATTCCGCGTGGATTGATTCCTGAGGGGGAGGTGATGGTCTTAACGCTGGAACTGCCTGATGCAGTCACGCCGCAGTCCATCGGGATCAATAATGACGAACGGGTCCTAGCCTTGAGGATCAAGCGGCTGCGCATCATCGCCGCGAACTAAGTGGTTTTTCAACACAGTTCCTGTACTAAAAATCTGAAGATTCTCCGTAAAACTTGCCATCTCGTGCTTAAGAATTTAGTTGACGGACCACTGAGTTGGGCCGACGGAGGTCCCGTGGCTGTCCGGCGGTATACTCGTGACGGCGTGCTGGAACCTCTGTGCATCTTGCGGTATGCTCGTGACGGCGTGCTGGAACCTCTGTTCATCTTAGAAGAACCGCAATATCACCGATTACAACCGGGCCGTAGTAACGCGGTCCGGGGTGCAGTGTTGTCGGTAGACGGGCCACCGGTCGACACGGTTGTGGCCTACCAAAGTGGCCAGAAGCTGGTGGAGGCAGCGGTCGTCCTTCCGTGTCCCGAACTCGCGGCTTTGCAGCTTCCGAACGCAGCGACCTGCCGGTTTCAGTGCGACGTGCGGCTGGAGCTGGACGGCGCATATGAGCTGTACGGCCAAACAAGTACTCGACAGTTGCTGCCGCTTTTCGTCATCAGTACGTCAGCGGTTGAGGTGGCGCGGCAGGTGGTCCTCGCCCGCGCCGTGTTGAAGCTTCCGGTTCCACCGGCGACGCTTGTATTCACAACGCAAGGCGGACACAACACGCGATCATATACGGACTCGCTCGTATCGGGTTTCTTCAGCATGACTGAGCTGCTCAAGATCGCGGGCTACGATCTTGCCACCGCCGAAAGCGTTCTGGACATCGGCTGCGGCACCGGTCGTCTGTTGCTGGGCTGGCACGCCGACCGGCCGAGCCGGTGGCTCGTCGGCGTCGATATCAACCACGAGCTGATCGAATGGAATCGGTCCCATCTCAGCGAGGTAGCGCACTGGAACGTCTGCGACGTTCTGCCGCCACTTCCTTTCGAGGCCGGTACATTCGACATCGTGCAGCTCGCATCAGTGTTCACGCACCTGCCACTTGAACACCAAACGAGGTGGCTTGTGGAAATCCAGCGAATCTTGAAGCCCACCGGTGCGGCCGTCGTCACGTTGCACGGTGAACTTTATGCCCGGCTATTCCTGAGTAGTGAGCGGCAGCAAGAATTTGCGGATAGTGGTTACGTCGAGGTCGCTGGTGCCGAACCCGGTGCGAACGCCTTTTCTACGTTTCACTCACGCTTGGTTGCTGAGAACCTCTTCTGTAAGTTCCGTAGCGTACGGTTCTTCCCGAGAGGGAACGAACAGCGACCGCCACATCTCTTCCCGTTCGCAGCCCTGCAGGACATCTACATCCTACGCCCGTAAATCACCGCGGCCCAACTGTTCGCTGCACCTAACCGGCGGCCCTTCGCTGGCCCGGCGGCCGAGCCGCCTCCGATATTAGTAAGCTTTGTGCAGGTGGCGTTTCTGGAGGGCTGTGGAACGCCGGTGAAAATCGACGTTTCAGCGCACGCAAATATTTCGTCACGGATACGGGCTGATGCCAGCCCCGGCCGTGTACATCAAGGAGACGTCATTCCCGCGCAGGCGGGAATCCAGGGGTTTGCACAAATCCTGGACATGAGTCAGAACCTCTTTGTCCTGGCTCCTCTCCTCTGTTTCCATCATCCCGGAAAGATATGTTCTTGAAGGCGATACCCAGGAATGTCTTGCCTTTTGTCTGCACGCCCCGAAGATACCGGGCGTGATCTGTTGCTGAAAGGGGCCTGCGCTGCCCGAACCAAAAGCTCAGTTTGTTCAAACCTTGCCTGACGGTGCTCGCCTCCAGCGGCAGATTGATGGAATTCCAACCTCTGTGAAGCGACACTCTCGCGACGAAATAACCCTTTTCGCCGTAGGAAAAAAGGTTGGCGTTCATCGCAACCATCATAGTTTGCTGTTGGTCTGCATTAAACAGCTCTATCTTTATGCTATTTACAGGTCCGGTTCCATCATGCAAAAATGTTACCTCCGCGTCAGGCGCGTCATACTCGACAAGGTTCTCCTTTGCAAGCAATCTGACTGTCTGACGGTCAAAAGCATACCGCTTATCAATGACAACCCAACACACTGCGGCATTGTCAAGAGTCGCGGGAGAAGAAAAGCCATATACCAGATGGCTCTGTGAATCGATACTCCCGGCATCTATCTCCTTTGTATTCATAATATCTGAAAGGGGATCCTCATCCCGAAACAATAATAAACCAGCATCAGGAAGACTTTCTCTCTTCGCAAACCCTTTGATGGACAGTTTCGATTCCACCATGCGAAGGTATGAGTGAGATGACATCGGCATACGGGAGTGCGCATAGCGAAAGAAGACGTCACTGTGAGAAAGATAAATCACCCTGATATCAAGTCCATACTTTCTCATAAGAGAGTATATCTCATCGGGATATTCCGGGATTGGAATCGATGGCCTCCTCGAAAACCAGGCGGGATTCCAGAAATGAGTTGCCAGAATTATCTGCCTGGGTGACGTCATGGCTTCAATCTTTTGAAGCACTGACGGGTCCTCCACCGTCATGGCTTTGATATCGAACCTCGTATAGCGCGTTTTCATCCAGACTACAGAGGAAAAGAGTATCATGCCCGCAGCATAGATCACTAAGAATGCCAGGCGCTTCTTTGGCAGGCATATGGCAATACCCACGAGGGAGACAATCACCAGCAAAAAGCAGGTTGTCAGCGAAAATATATCATCGCCGCATAAAGAAAAAGGCATCAGGCCCAGGGTTACGATCGGGAAAAAGAGTTCCTTTCTCCCGAGGCATCTCTTGATGTTCAATTTCCCGTCAGACCGATTCGCCTCAAGATTTTTTAAGAGCTGCCCGTACCATTCATGGCATATTCTGGCTACGATAATAACCGGCGGGACAAATAGGAATTGAAGATAATGTATATTCAGCCCCAGGGGCGCTATCAGAAGAACATGTAACACAAAAATGATTAAAAAGATCTTCCCGAGCGCTTTCTCTTTCTCATCAGCCGGTTTTCGCAGCATCGCATACGTCAGCGGCATCCACCACCAAACGCTGCCCCTGAATCTGACGAAATCGGGCAGGGTGTAGTGATAAACAAATCTCAGACTCTTGCTCAGGAAGTCACCGGGGTGTGACAGTGCATATGAAAAGGGGTTCTCTATATCGATTTCATAATTGAGCTTCCACCACGGGTTCATATACTTCGATATGATACTGCCATCAATAAACTGAAAATAGGAATTGCTGCTGAAGAAAGGCGTTCCCAGTGCTGACAGATTATGCACAATGAATGGACTGACAGAGATTACAAAGCCGGCCACATAGAGGAAAAAATCCTTCTGGTCAAACCCTTTCCGGGCAAAAATAAAAACCAGATAAGTAACAAATAATATAGCGCCCTCGTTGAATCTGTTTAGGAAAGATAAGCCGGTCAGGACGCCAAGTATAAAAAGTAGAGATATCCTTCGCTGCTTGTCCCACAGAACATATGCAATAAGGGTCACAACAAAAAAAAAGATATCCGCCCCTTCGCTTCTGTTCAACATAGTGGAAAGGAGTCCGGCATTTGTAATAAATATACACGATGCAATAAATGCAGCCACAGAGTTCTGAAACAGGAGAAACGTCAAAATAAACAATGCTGCCACGGAAAGAAGATGGAAAAGAGACGGATACAAGCAAGTCGCGACAAAATGAGTATCTCCGAACATCTTAAACAGCGCCGCCATGCTGATGATGGGGAGGGGGAATCGGTATGTATTCTTCCACGGCGGCCCCTCAGAAAGCCAGCCCTTCTTATCATAAAGGGCCACCTCGTAAAGACTGAGGGAATCGGTCACATACCCCTTACCATGCACAAGATTTCTTGCAGTTTGTGCCGAGACAAGATTGTCAACATTGACAATAAGATATGGATTTGCAAAACAGCTCAGTCTCCACGAGAAGACAATGAACAGCAGCTCGACAATGAGAGCCCCCGCAAACAGCAAAATAAGACGCTTTTGTTTCACGCTTTCCGCCCCATAACCAGCATCTCCGACGGAAAAGGGAAAGCATGTTCGAAAAGCCTCCGGGGGAGTAAGGCCTTCACGATTCTCAAGAACTTATTTTCAAGACTTCCAATAATATCCTTGCCTTCCGATACCGTACCTACCATACGATACCGGTCATACCTGCAACAAACAGGACAACGATCAGCGACTATTCTTGATTGCTTCAAGTTCATTATGCAAACTCAGAACTTCGTCCCACACATGCTCAACCTCGATATCTCTCATGCATTGCTTATAAACCTCATTCGTACATTCAGCTTTTTTTCCTTCCAGCATATTGCAGCACGGACTGCAGTAGAGGCTTCGATATACGATTCGACTCGTCCTTCCCCGCGGTCCGTACGTCACCGGAGTTTCCGGACCAAACAACGCAACACATGGTATTCCCAGTAACTGGGCCAGGTGCACCGGGCCACTGTCAATCGTGATCAAGAGTCTGGACATTCCTATCAGCGCGAGGAACTCTCCCAGACTGAATACCCCAGCAGCGTTGTGGGTGGATTGACGCACATGCTGATCCAGTGGAGCGATTATCCTCTCGACCTGGGCGTTACTTTCCTCGACCCCCGTCAACACCACGGCGAGGTTCAGAAACCCAACAATTCTTTTCACTAGCTCCGACCACTTTTCCTCTTCCCACTTCTTAAGGTCGCCAAGGTGATCGGAGCTTTCGGTACTGACAACTATATATTCGTTTCTTCTCAACCCGCGAAGTTCCATCCATCCTGAAACGGTTGTGACGAACGAGGCGTCCAGTTCGGGTTTATAAAGAGAATATTCTTTTTGGGCTCCGATCTTCTGACCGAGAGCATAAAATGCCTCTGTTATGTACCGGTGGGGATTAAACGTCACCTTATGAGTCAGGAGATTTCCTCTTGGCAGGAGAGGCGTATGGAAGCCCACCCTGAATGGCGAACCGGACAACCAGGCCACGAGAGCCGAATAATGAGAAAAGAATTCCATGTCAATAAACAGTTCAGGCGTAGAACGAAAGCGAAAAAGCAGGACCGTCCTGACGGTATCGACCATCAGGTGAAAAAAACTGTCATTCCGCACAGAAACAACCTGGTCGATAAAGGGGAACATCTTCAGGAGCGGCGCATTCTGCGGGAACGTAAGGAAGGAGATTTGCGCGTCAGGAAATCTTTGTCGTAAGGATTGCAGGAGAGGTGTGGAAAGAGCGATACTGCCGATCCCAAAATATTTGGACACTATGATGTGACGGATATTTTTTTCCGGTAACGGATTTCGCTTGCCGCTGAATAACGCCAGAGGATAAGCAAGTAGACGTCCCCCATAACGGTCTATGTTTCTCATCCACTCGATTCGCATTCAGAGCCTATCTCCGTTCTCCTGCGGGTCTTTTGCTCCAACTCCACGATCCGCATTCGCTCAATGAATCGATCTGGAACGCCTTACCATAATCTCTCCCTTTATCCAAGCGTTCCCATAAA